>CALDHQ010000367.1 GCA_937894055.1 uncultured Polymorphobacter sp. | reverse complement strand
TTTACAGTCGTCATTCCCGCGTAGGCGGGAATCCATCTTGCCGCCGGTGCTGTAGATGGATTCCCGCCTTCGCGGGAATGACATGGCTCTTCTTCAAATGGGTGCAGGGGTCGCCCCTGCCCGCCGGAGGCCCTTCAAATGGTCATCAAATCCCCATCCCCCGGTTGGCGCCTGCTCGCCGGTGTCGGCGGCAGCAACCGCGCGCGGCTGGCGCTGACCTATGTGCTGGTGCTGGTCGAGAACCTGGCCGACCTGCTGTATCCGTTCACCATCGGGCTGGCGATCGACGGGCTGCTGGCGGGCAAGCCCGAGCGGATGGTGCCGCTGATTGCGCTGTGGCTGGCGCATCTGGTGGTCGGTTTGGGGCGCCATTTGTACGATACGCGGGTGTTTACGGCGATTTATGCCGAAATGGCGACCGATGTGGTGCGCGGGCTGCGCGCTGGGGAGGCGTCTGACAACATCATTGTCGGCCGGATCTCGCTGTCGCGCGAGCTGACCGATTTCCTGCAGCACGAGATTCCGGCGGTGGCGCAGGTGCTGGTGAAGAGCATCGGCGCGGTGGTGATGCTGTTTGCCTATGACGTGACGGTGGGCGCGATGGCGGTGGCGGCGCTGGTGCCGATGCTGGCGGCGAGCGGCTGGTTCACGCGGCGCGCCGGCCGGCTCAACGCCGGGCTGAATGACCGCTATGAAAACGAGGTGCGGATTGTCGCGCGGTCACCGCTGGCGGCGGTGCGGCGGCATTTCCTGCGGCTGCGGTGGTGGCAGGTGCGGATTTCGGACAGCGAGGCGACCGCCTGGGGGATCATCGAGCTCGCGGCGATCGGCCTGACGGTGGCGGTGCTGCTGCGGCTGACGGCGATGCCGGGGGTGACGGCGGGAACGATTTACGCGGTGCTGGCGTATGTGTTCAGCTTCTACGAGGCCGCGTCGGAACTGCCCGAGCGGCTGCAGAATGCGGTGCGCGTCGGCGACATCGGCGACCGGCTGGCGGGGCCTAGCGCACGTGCTTCTTGAACCAGTCGACGGTGCGTGCCCAGGCCAGATCGGCGGCGGCCTTGTTGTAGCGCGCCGCCGAAGTGTCATTGTTGAAGGCGTGGTTGACGCCGTCATAGACGAACGCCGCATAGGTCACGCCCGCCGCCTTGAGCGCGGCTTCATAGCCCGCGATGCCGGCGTTGATGCGCTCGTCGAGCCCGGCATAGTGCAGCAGCATCGCCGCCTTGATCTTGCTGACCTGCGTCAGGTCGGCGGGCACCGGGCCGTAATAGGCGACGCCGGCCTTGAGCGCGTCGCCCGCGGCAATCGCCAGCGCATTGACCATGCCGCCGCCCCAGCAGAAGCCGACGGCGCCGGCCTTGCCGGTGGTGGTCTTGAGGCCCTTGTGGAACGCCAGCGTCGCCACCGCATCGGCCACCGTCGCGGGCCGGTCGAGCGCGCCGATCATCGCGCGCGCCTTGTCTTCGGCGGCCGAAATCGCTTCGGGGGTGGTGTCGGCGGCGACCGGCGTGCCGCCGGCCGGTGACAGGAAATCGGGCGCCAGCACGTCGAAGCCTTCGAGCGCCATGCGGCGTGCGACATCCTTGGTATGCGCGTTGAGGCCACGGTTTTCGTGGATGACCATGATCGCCGGCAGGCGCTTCGACGTGTTCGCCGGGCGGACGTGATAGCCGCGCATGACATGGCCGCCCGCGCCGGGCCATTCGAGCATTTCGGAAACCACGCGCGGGTCATTGTCGGGGGTCAGGCTGGCGGCCGAGGCCGACGCCTCGATCAGCGGCAGCAGTGCCGCGGCAGTGGCGGCGCTGCCGGCGAGGCGCGTCAGCCCCGACATCAGCGCACGACGGTCGAGGTCGTGGTGGGTGAACCGGTCGTAGAGGTCGATCATCGACTGGGTGATCGTCGCTGGCTTGGTCATGGCAAGTCTCCCGCTATTCGCCGCGGAAGCTAACGCAACTGGAGGACACTGGCGAGTGCGGTTAGCGGGCAAGCGACAATTTGCGCGCGTCGCGTTCGGTCCAGGATATGACCAGCTGTAGCCCCAGCCCGGCGGCCTTGGCGGCGAGCGCGAACTGGCGCGGGTTCGGATCGGCGCGGTCTTCGAACGCCAGGCTGAGCCGCGCGCCGTCATGGCTGGCGAGCAGCACCAGCGCGGCGAGCGCGCCGAACGCAAAGGTGTTGGGCGATAGCATCGGCGGTGTCTTTCCCCCGTTGGTGGCGCCCGTCGCGATTGTCGGTGCCTGTCGCCGGATTAGCCGCCGCCGCGGCGCGAGGCTGCCGGCGTTCGACCAACCGCCGCGGTCGTTCGACCGGCAACCTGCGGCATGGGTTACAGCACCGCCAATGCTGGTATGAAGGGGCATGGCCAGTCCACCCCAAACCGCATCGTTCCGGGTGCCGCCGCGCGTCGCGCTGGCGTCGATCCTCGGCTTCTGGGCGTTCTATTTCGTCATCAATACGGTGCGCACCGCGGCGTTTCACGAGGGCCCCGGCGAACTCGACATGCTCGGCCGGCGCACGGTGGTGTCGCTGTTCGGCATTGGGCTGACGGCGCTATTCTACCTGCTGTTGCGGCGTGTCGAAAACTGGCCGCTGCGGCGGCTAGTGGCGACGGTACTGGTGGGCGCGGTGCCGCTGTCGCTGGCGTATGCGGCGATCAACTTCACGGCGTTCTACATTGTCAGTCCGGCTGAATCGACACTGGCCGAAATCGCCAAATATCCCGATAAGCACCTCTCTCCGTTCATGCTCATCGCCGAGGCGGCGCTCAATTGGTACTTTTTCATCGTCGCCTGGGGCATTTTGTGGATCGCGCTGGCCAATGCCGAACGCGTCCGCCACGCCGAGCGGCTGATGGCGCGCTACCGTGCCGAGGCGCAGACCGCCGAGCTGCGCGCGCTGCGCTATCAGGTCAATCCGCACTTCCTGTTCAACACGCTCAACTCGCTGTCGTCGCTGGTGCTGGCGGGGCGCAATGACGATGCCGAACGCATGATCATGAATCTTGCGAATTTCTTCCGGTCGAGCCTGAGCGGCGACCCCGCTGCCGATGTGCCGCTCGCCGACGAAATCGCGTTGCAGAAGCTCTATCTGGGGATCGAGGCGGTGCGCTTTCCGGCACGGCTGATCAGCATCATCGATGTGCCCGACAGTGTCGCCGATGTGCGCGTGCCCGGCCTGATCCTGCAGCCGCTGGTGGAAAACGCCATCAAGCACGGCGTCGCGCCGACGCAGCGGCCGGTAACGCTGACCATCCGCGCGCGTGCAGAGGGCGTGCGGTTGCACATCATAGTCGAGGATGACGGCAACAACCCCGGCACCGTGCCGTGCGGCGGCGTCGGCTGGCGCAACGTCTGCGACCGGCTGGCGGCACGCTACGGCGACCGCGCGCGCTGCGAAGCCGGGCCGCTGCCCGGCGGTGGCTACCGTGCCAGCCTGTGGCTACCGCTGGCGATCGACGGGCAGCAGATGGATGCGCGGGTCGATGCCTGACGCGGCGATCCGCACGCGCGCCCGGGAGTTTATCCGCAGTGTTATTGATTTTGCGGCGGCTTTCGACGCCCCGGCGATCATTGGGTCGATGCAAGGGCGCTGGGAGGGAACGGTGACGCGTGAGCAGGCGCTCGGCTGGCTCGCGGAGGCGGTGGAAGACTTGGGCGAGCATGCGGCCCAGCGTGGGGTGCAGCTGTTGCAGCCAGCGGTCGAGCTGGGGCGCGTCGGACAGCAGCGAGCTCGACATCAGGTCCTGGCAGGTGGGGAAGCCGTCGCGCTGGCGGCGCTCGCACATCGGCACCTCGCGGTGGTCCGTGCAGGAGAACGCGAGCGAGCCGGGCGGCACGCGCCAGATCGCCTTGCTGACCTCCCACAGCGCGAACGTCTCCTGGAGCGGGATGATCTCGAGCTTGTCCGCGTGAATGTAGACCTGGTAGAAGTCCTC
>CALDHQ010000366.1 GCA_937894055.1 uncultured Polymorphobacter sp. | reverse complement strand
GGCCATTCGTCGATGCCGCCGCCCGAAACTGCGGTCGGCACGCTGGCCCGCGCGATCATTGCCATCACCGACAATCCGTTCGCGCTGCGCTTTTCCGGCCCCGGCGCGATGATGCTCGAAGCGCTGGCGCCCGCGGCGAAGTGGCCGGTGCGCATGGCGGTCGCCAACCAGTGGCTGTTTTCGGGCATGTTGACCAAGCAGATGGCGGCGACCCCGACGGGTGCGGCGATGCTGCACACGACGATCGCGCCGACGATGCTCGAAGGCAGCCCCAAGGAGAATGTGCTGCCGGCGACCGCGCTGGCGCGCATCAACTACCGCATCGCGCCGTCGGACAGTTCGGCGGACGTGCTGACGCATACCAAGGCGGCGCTCGGCAACATTCCGGTGACGCTGGCGTGGAACCGGCCGCCGCGCGAGCCGACCCCGGTGTCGTCGACCAGTTCCGAAGGCTGGAAATGGGTCGCGGCGTCGGCAGCGGCAGCCAGCCCCGGCAATCCGCTGGCGCCGTCGCTGGTGGTCGCGGGCACCGACAGCCGCTCGATGAGCGGGGTGTCGGCCGACGTCTACCGCTTCCAGCCGATCGAGCTGACGATGGCGGGCACCAAGATGATCCACGGCACCAACGAGCATATGACGCTCGACAATCTGCAGCGCACGATCAGCTATTACGCGCAGCTCGTGGCGAGCGCGGCGAAGTGAAGCTGGCGCTGCGCGGGGCGGCGCTCGGTCTGGCGCTGGCGGCGCTGCCGCTTGCGGCGGCGGACAATCCGGCGAGCTGGCGGGCGCAGGCGGCGAAAGTCGATATCGTCCGCGACGACTGGGGCATCGCGCATGTCCGCGGCAAGACCGACGCCGATGCGGTGTTCGGGATGATCTACGCGCAGGCCGAAGACGACTTCAACCGCGTCGAAACCAACTATCTGGTGGCGCTCGGGCGGCTCGCCGAGGCCGAGGGGTCGTCGGCGGTGGCGCAGGATTTGCGGACGCGGCTGTTCATCGACCCCGCCGATTTGCAGGCGCGCTACGCCAAGGCGCCGGCTTGGCTCAAGGCGCTGTCGGTGAGCTGGGCCGATGCGCTCAACTTCTATCTGGCGACGCACCCCGAGGTGAAACCACGCGCGCTGACGCATTTCGAACCGTGGATGACCTTGGCGTTCAGCGAGGGCAGCATCGGCGGCGATATCGAACGCATCAACCTCGCCGGTGTCGCCAAGCTGTATGTGCCCGACGTGCAGGTGGCCTCCGCCAACCCCAAGGATTTCGTCGAGCCCAGCGGTTCGAATGGTATCGCCATCGCGCCCGCCAACACCACCGATGGCCATGCGCTGCTGCTGATCAACCCGCACACCAGCTTCTATTTCCGCGCCGAACAGCAGGTGACCAGCGACGCCGGGCTCAACGCCTATGGCGCCGCGACCTGGGGGCAGTTCTTCGTCTACCAAGGCTTCAACGCCCACGCCGGCTGGATGCACACCACCAGCAGCGTCGACAGCATCGACGAGTTCGCCGAAACGCTGGCGCTGACCGGCAGAACACCCAGCGGCTATATGCACGGCGGCAAGCTGCAGCCGATCATCACGAAGCAGATCACGCTCAACGTGCGGCAAAGCGACGGCAGCCTCAAGCCGCGCAGTTTCACCACCTGGGCGACCTTGCACGGCCCGATCGTGCGCCGCGAAGGCGACCGCTGGATCAGCGCCAGCCTGATGCACATGCCCGTCGAGGCACTCAGCCAGTCGTTCCTGCGCACCAAGGCGCAGAACTATGCCGACTTCGCCAAGGTCATGCAGCTCGGCGCCAATTCGACCAACAACACGGTGTTCGCCGACAGCCAAGGCACCATCGCCTTCCTGCCGCCGCAGTTCATCCCGCGCCGCGCCGACAGCGTCGACCGCACCAAACCCGTCGATGGCAGCAACGCCGCGCTCGACTGGCAGGGCGTGCTGCCGCTGAGCGAAACCCCGGCGATCATCAACCCCGCCACCGGCTGGGTCGCCAACTCGAACAACGGGCCGTGGTCGGCCGCCGGCAGCGCCAGCCCGGTGCGCGCCAATTTCCCGCGCTACATCGACAGCGTCGGCGAAAACCCGCGCGGCGTGCACTCGACGCGGCTGTTCGACGGCAAGCGCGGCTGGTCGCTGAACGGGCTGGTGACTGCGGCGTACGACCCGGCACTGCCGGCGTTCGACCGGATGCTGCCGCCGCTGTTCGCCGCCTATGACGCGCTGCCCGCGGGTGACGCACAGCGCGCGCGACTCGCAGACCCCATCGCCACGCTGCGTGGCTGGGACCGGCGCTGGGCCGCGACCTCGGTGCCGACCTCGCTCGCGGTGTTCTGGGGCGAGGAAATGTGGAAGCTGGCGGCGGCCTCCGACGAAGACGACGGGCTGAGCGTCTATGACGGCATGCTGACGCGCACTACCCCCGCACAAAAGCTCGGCGCGCTCGACACCGCCGTCGCGCGGCTGACGGGCGACTTCGGCAAATGGGCAACGCCGTGGGGCGAAATCAACCGCTTCCAGCGCCTTGATGGCAGCATTGCGCCGCATTTCGATGACAGCAAACCCAGCCTGCCCGTCGGCTTCACCTCGGGCCAATGGGGCTCGCTTGCGTCGTTCGGCGCGCGCGCCTGGCCGGGCACCAAACGCTACTACGGCACCAGCGGCAACAGCTTCGTCGCCGTCGTCGAATTCGGCCCACGCGTCAAAGCCCGCGCCGTCACCGCCGGCGGCCAGAGCGGCCACCCCGGCTCACCCCACTTCGACGATCAGGCGCAGCGCTACACCACCGGCGACCTGCGCGCGGTCTATTATTACCCCGACGAACTGGCGGGGCATGTGGCGCGGCGGTATCGGCCGGGGGAATAAGGAAAGAGCCTCCGGCGGGCAGGCCGCAGGCCTGCACCATAGGTTTGGGGCGGGTGTTCAAATCACCCGAGTCATTCCCGCGCAGGCGGGAATCCATCTCGGCACCGCTGCATGGATTCCCGCCTGCGCGGGAATGACAAACGGGAATCAATTGGTGCAGGCCCAAGGCCTGCCCGCCGGAGGCCCTTAATCTGCAAACCCCAAACTACCCTGATTGATCAACGCTTCGAGCAATTCCACCACCGCCGCAGACTTCGCCAACACCGGGTCAACCGCGATGCGCGCCTGCGCGCAAAGCTGTTCGGCCAGCGCCGCGATTTCGCCGGTGCAGTCGATGCCATCGCCGTCGACGAACAGCGTCAGGGCGTCGGCGCCGGTGCGGACGAAGGCGAAGCGGCTGGCGGGGTTGCGTTCGAGGGTGGCGCCGCGTTCGAGCGCCTTGCGCAGCGACTTGGTGCTGACGGCGTCGTCGGGCGTGTAGTCGGCGTCGGGGTATTTGGGGGTGCTGGTGAAGCCGCCGAACCAGCGTGCGAAGCCGGCACGGTCGTTCAGCTTCTCGCTGACCATCGCGTGCAGGCGGTCGAGCGCAGCGGGAGCGATTTCGCCGGGGTTGGCTTGGGGGACAAGGTCGGGGTCGGCGTAGCGGTCGTCGTCGGCGAGTTCGGCGAGCAGGTGGTCGCACCAGTGCGCGATCAGTTCGGCGCGGGACGGGGCGCGGAAGCCGACCGAATAGGTCATGCAGTCATCGCCGACGGCAACGCCGTCATGCGCGAAGCGCGGCGGCAGGTAGAGGATGTCGCCGGGTTCGAGAATCCATTCGTGCGCTGCGGCGAAGTCGGCGAGCAGGCGCAGGTCGTCGTTGGGCAGCATCGCTGCATCGGCGTCGGCGACTGCACCCACCTGCCAGCGCCGGCGGCCGAGGCCCTGGATCAGGAACACGTCATACTGGTCGAAGTGCGGCCCGACGCCGCCACCGTCGCTGGCGTAGCTGACCATCACGTCATCGATGCGCCAGTTCGGCACGAAGCGGAACGGCTCGATCAGCGCGGCAACGTCGGGGACGATCTGGTCGACCG
>CALDHQ010000365.1 GCA_937894055.1 uncultured Polymorphobacter sp. | reverse complement strand
CCGCCTGGCCCGTCCACGTCAGTTTGAAACGACTCTGCCCCGCGATTGCCGACACGACCCCAACCGCGAGTTTCTTCGCCTCCAGCACCGGCCCCTGCTCGATGTGCACCTCGACGTAACCGAGCAGGTCGCCGCGCTTGTGCGCCGGCTTGGGCAAAAGAAATTTACCGCCAAATTCCTCGAGAACCTGCCGGACCGTGACGCCATCGGCGTCGGTCAGCTTGAGCGTGCTTTCCTTGAGCCGGCCGGTGTAACCCTCGCTGCCGAGGTAGGCGCTGGCGAAGCGCACGCCCTCCTCCTCGGAGAATCCCAACACCTCGACCGCAAACGGCAGCGTCACACCGCGCCGTCTTAGCTCCGCCAAAGCCACGATCGGCAGCAACACGCCGAGCGGACCGTCGAAGCGCCCCGCATCCCGCACCGTATCGAGGTGCGACCCGAGCAGCAGCGTCTTCGCCCCGGGGCGGCTGCCATCGAGCCGGCCGATGAGATTGCCGACAGCATCTTCGCGCACGGCGAGGCCGGTGGCGCGCTCCTCTTCGATCGAGACGATCAGGATCACCGCATTCTTGGCGATCATGCCGAGCAGCGCAAGGATGCCGAGGATGGCGACAAACCCCAGCGGCTGGTTAAACGCCAGCAGCGCCATCACCACGCCGATCAGCCCGAGCGGCATGATGGCGACGACCATCGCCAGCCGGCGGAAGCTGACCAGCATGATCATCATCGCGCTCAGCATCAGCACGATCATGATCGGCACGACGTTGAACACCGCCTCGCTGGCTTCGGCGCTCGATTCGTACATGCCGCCGGTGACGACTTCATAGCCATCGGGCAGTTTGGCGTTGAAGTCTTTGACTGCCGGTGCGAGCGCGGTGACCACAACATCGGGCAATACGCCATGCGCGACGTCCGAGCGCACCGTCAGTGTGGGCACACGGTCGCGGCGCCAGACCAGCGGGAACTCCTGTTCCTCGGTGAACGTCGCGAACTGTTGCAGCGGCACCATGCGGCCGCTCGCGGTCGGCACCTGCAATGAACTCAGCGTGCCGAGCGAGGCGCGTTCACTGTCGGTCGCGCGGACCATGACGTTGACGAGATAGATGTCGTCACGCACCTGGGTGATCGTCGTGCCGGTCATCGCCGCGTTGAGCAGCCCCGACATGGCGCGCGTGCTGATGCCGAGCCGGCGTGCTTCGTCCTGATTGATGTGGACGCGCACCTGTCGCGCCGGCTCCATCCAGTCGAAGTTGACGTTGCGCGTCCGCGCGTCGCTGCCCAGCACCGTCGCGAACTGCAGCGCGATCTTGCTGACCTGCGCCTTGTCGGGGCCCGACACGCGATATTGCAGCGGCCAGCCCACCGGTGGGCCCATTTCGAGTGGCGCGACGCGCGACACGACTTCGGGGAACTGCACCGCGAGCGTCTTTTCGAGCGACAGTTGCAGCCGGTCACGCGCCGCAATGTCCTTGGCGACGATGACGATCTGCGACACGAACGGATTGGCCAATTGCACGCTCAGCGGCAGGTAGAAGCGGATCGCGCCGCGCCCGACATAGCTGCTGAAATGCCCGACATCGGGGTTGTTTCGCAGCAACGCCTCGACACGCTCGGTGGTCGCCGCGCTGGCCTGGATCGAGGCGTTCTGGCGCAACGTCAGATCGACCAGCAGCTCAGGCCGGTCGGACGCCGGGAAGAACTGCTTGGGTACGAACTGCAGTGCGAACAGCGAAAAGGCGAAGGCGCCTATGGTCAGCCCGATCGTCAGCCACTTCGCGGCGAGTGCGCCGCGTAGCAGCCGGTTGAAGCCGTCGAGCAGCTTTGACGGCTTTTCCTCGGTACTCGCGCCGGGCTCGGGAGCCTTGAGGATGTACTTGCCCATGATCGGTGCGAAGATCACCGCGACCAACCACGACACGATCAGCGAGATCGCGACGACCGAAAACAGCGAGATCAGGAACTCGCTCGCCGCACCTTCGGCAAAGCCGATCGGCACGAAACTGGCGATGGTGACCAGCGTCCCGATCAGCATCGGTGCCGCGAGCGTCCGATAGGCGAAGGTTGCGGCCTGATCCTTGGTGTCGCCCGCCGCCAGCCGCCGTATCATCGCATCGACAGTGGTCATCGCGTCATCGACGAGCAAGGTCAGCGCGATGATCAGCGCGCCGAGCGAGACGCGCTGCAAGTCGATATCCATCGCGTTCATCACCGCGAAGGTGATGGCGAGCGTCAGCGGGATCGACAGCGCGACGACGGCGCCCGGCCGCATGCCCAAACTGACGAAGCTGGCGAGCAGGATGATGGCGATGGCCTGCCACAGCGACGTCATGAAGTCGTCGATGGCGACGTCGACGATCGCCGACTGGTCGGCGACCAGCGTCGTTTCGACACCCACCGGCAGCGACTTCTGGATGGCGGCCATTTCGGCGCGGACGTTCTTGCCGAGCGCGAGGATGTCGCCCGAATTGCGCATCGAAACCGCCAGGCCGATCGCCGGCTTGCCGTTGACGCGGAACATCGGCTGCGGCGGATCGACGACCCCACGCCGCACGGTGGCGACGTCGCCCAGCCGGATGATGCGGTCGCCGAAGACGAAATTGACCGATTCGATGTCCTCGGCCGAATCGAATGCGCCGGTGACACGCACATAGACGCGCTCGTTGCCGGTCTGGATGACGCCGGCCGGGCGCAGCACGTTCTGCGCCTGCAAAGTGGCGATCATGCCATCGAGGTTGAGCCGCAGCCCGGCGAGCTTTTCGGTCGAGAATTCGATGTAAATGCGCTCGTCCTGCGTACCGAGCACCTCGACGGCGGCGACATCGGGGACGTTGAGCAGCCGCGACCGCGCCGCTTCGGCATAGTCGCGCAGCTCGCGGAAGCTGAAACCGTCGGACTGGAAGCCGTAGATGATGCCGTAGGTGCTGCCGAAATCGTCGTTGAAGAACGGCCCGATGACGCCCGCCGGCAGCGTCTGGCGCATGTCGCCGATGTCCTTGCGGACGGTGTACCAGACGTTGGCGACTTCGGAGAGCGGCGTGGTTTCATCGAGGTCGACGAAGATCGTCGTCTGGCCGGCGGTGGTGTAGCTGCGCACCTGCCCGAAATTGTGCGATTCCTGCAGCGTGCGTTCAAGCCGTTCGGTGACCTGGTCGAGCGTTTCGTCAACCGTCGCGCCCGGCCAGGCGGCGGCGATGATCATCGTCCGCACCGTGAACGAAGGGTCCTCGTCGCGCCCCAGCCGCGTGAACGCGATGGCACCGGCGATCACCGCGACGATCATCATGAAGACGACCAGCGAGCGCTTCGACAGCGCCCATTCCGACAGATTTGGCCCGATCACTTCACCGACCCGAGCAGGCTGACTTTCTGGCCGGGGCGCAGCACCTGCACGCCGGCGGTCACCACCACGTCGCCGGGGTTGAGGCCCGACTGGACCTGCACCATCGTCGCGTCGTTCGAGCGGATTTCGATGCGGCGCAGCGCCACGGTGCTGGTCTTGGGATCGACGACCCACACCGCCGGCTTGCCGTCGAGCTGCGTCAGCGCGACCGCGGGAATGGCAATGCCCGGCACTGCGTCGAGCTCGAGCCGTCCGGTAACCGTGCTGCCCAGTCGCATCGCGGCGGGCGCATTGGCCAGGCTGACGCGGACGCGGAAGGTGCCGGTTACCGGATCGGCGCGCGGCGACACTTCGCGGACGCTGCCCTTGGCGCGGATGCCGGGGTCGCTGGTCAGCGCCACCCAGATCGTCGCGGCGCGCGAGGCGCTATCCTTGACCGGTGCCGGCACGTCGAAAATCGCGTCGGCAGCGCCCGACTGGGCGATCTGGACGATCATCTGCCCGGCCGCGACGACTTCGCCGACTTCGGGGCCGCGCGCGGTTACCACGCCCGACACATCGGCGCGCAGCCGGGTGAAATCGAAGCGGCTTTGCGCCAAGGCGAGTTGCGACTGCACCGCCTTGACCTGCGCTTCGGCGGTGCTCTGCAGCGCCTGCGCATGGTCGTAGGAGGCGCGCGACACGGCATTGTCGACAATCAGGTTGCGCATCCGCGTGAAGTTGTTGCGCGCATCGGCAAGCTGGACCTGCGCTGCCACCAGCTGCGCCTGCGCCGCCTGCAGGCCGCTGGCTTCGTTCTGCGAATCAAGCCGGGCGATTTCCTGACCGGCACGCACGCTGTCGCCGACATCGACGCGGCGCTCGATGAGCTGCCCCGGCAGCCGGAACGACTGGTTGACCTCGGCACGCGCCTGGACCCGGCCGGTCAATGCGACGGTGTTGCTGCTGACGCTGTTGGCGATGGTGATCGTGCGCACCGGGCGCACTTCGGGCGCGATGGCTTCGGGTTCGCGCCCGCAAGCGGCGAGCAGCACCAGCGTTGCCAGCGCCAGAAGTTTCGCCGTGCCGAAAGCCGGACGCTTGATCTGTAAGGCGGGCACGGCAGGCTCCAATCAGTGCAGCGTGTTGGCGGGGGTGGCGGCGGGCGCCGTGTGCATCATCCGGATGCCGGCATAGGCAATCGCGACGGTGATGATCGGGCTGACGAAGCTGAAAATCGCGTACGGCGCGTAGCTCCACGTCGCGACACCTAGCGTTGCCGCCATATAGG
>CALDHQ010000364.1 GCA_937894055.1 uncultured Polymorphobacter sp. | reverse complement strand
CTCCGGTGCTGTGGCTGGTCTGGTTGCGATTACCCCGGCTTGCGGCTTCGTTGGTCTGGGTGGTGCACTGGCCATCGGTCTGCTCGCTGGTGTCATCTGCCTCTGGGGTGTGCATGGCCTCAAGAAGCTGCTGGGTGCAGACGATACGCTGGACGTGTTCGGTATCCACTGCCTTGGCGGCATCATCGGCGCCATTGCCACGGGTATCCTTGTTGACCCGGCCTTGGGCGGCGCTGGCCGCGGGCGTGCCGGCGACACGTTGGCAGGCGCTGCCGGAACGCGGACGATCGTCTCGCTGTAGATTTGCACCGATACCGTGGGGGTGGGTGTCGGTGCCTGCGCCGCAGCAAGCGGTGCCGACCAGGCGAGGCTGCACGCCGCGACGGCGCCGGCGGCAAGGCCGCCGGCCACCATCCGGGCAAAACCGCTACTGGGGTGCAATGGCCGCATGATCGCGTGCTAGGTCCCTGACCGAATCCGTTGCTTCAATGCCTGACTCCCACCCGTTGTCAGTACGGCGCGGCCGGTTGCGGCGCCCCGATAGCGGTTGGGCTGTCCAGATTGAACGGTGGGTGAACCTGCGCGACTTGTGCCATGACCCGTTCATGGCAGGCGACCGGCGCCATGGTCAACGCTGTTCGGATTGCAGCATGGTGTCGTCAAAACGGATGCGAATATGCGGTCCAGCGGTCTTGCGTGGGTGCTTTGGCTTGCTTAAAGCAATGACCGCCCCTTGGTCATGCTTGGGGGCAACCCTTGGGGCGCGAACCCTGTGGTTCGCGATGACTGCTCCGACTACCAGTTTCGTTGTTTGCTCTCGTCAGGAAAGATTAGTCTCATGGCTTCCACGCCCACCACCCCACAACTGCCGCTGTTTTACGGCGCGCTCGCACCCCTGCAGTCGACCGAACATGGCAGTTTCGGCCTTGTCGAAGGCGGCACGCTCGGCTTTGCCAAGGGCACGCATGCCATTCCCGTCACTGTCGACGAATTCGCGCTGGTGCAGCGCCACTACCCGATCGTCTTCGGGCTGGGCGACAATTCGGCACCGCTGGCACTCGTCGGCCTGTCGGAAGGCAGCAACCTGTATGTCGACAAGGACGGCAAGTGGCAGTCCGACACCTACATCCCGGCCTATGTCCGCCGCTATCCGTTCTTCCTCGCCAAGCTGACGGAAGAAGCGACCGAACTGACGCTGTGCTTCGACAACGCTTCGGGTTTCGTGACCGCCGACGGCGGCAACAAGCTGTTCAACGGCAGCGAAGCCACCGACACCACCAAGGGCATCCTGGCGTTCTGCGAGCAGTTCGAACAGGCGATCGCCCGCACCCGCCAGTTCATGGAAGAGCTTAACAAGCTCGACCTGCTGATGGACGGTGAAGTCACCATCAACCAGCCCGGCATGGCCGAGCCCGCCGTCTATCGCGGTTTCCGCATGGTCGACGAGAACAAGTTCATGAACATCCGCGGCGACAAGGCCCGCGAGATGGTCAAGTCGGGCATGATGGGCCTGATCTACGCGCACCTGTTCTCGCTGTCGCAGATCGGCGGCTTGTTCGAAAAGCAGCGCAACCTCGCTGGCTGACCCGACGCCTGAAGTTTCGGCGGGCGGTGGCTGTGCTGCCGCCCGCCAGACTCCACTGCAATTCATCTGCATTCCGGCGGAATCCGCAACAATCTGTTGCGCAGTCTGCGGTTGGCAATGCCGGGGCCACGCTCTAGTCTCCCTCAATCCAAAAGGAACAGGGAGAATTCGCATGCGTGCTGCACTGATCGGTCTGGCATTGTTTTCGGCTTTGGGCGGCATCACCGCCGCACCGGCACTCGCCGCGCCCACGACCGTCGCGCTGCCGTCGGGCAAATATGTCGTCGATCCGACGCACGCCAGCCTGACCTGGAGCGTCGTGCATTTCGGCCTGTCGAACTACACCGCGCGCTTCGTCAAATTCGATGCCACCGTCGATCTGGACGCAGCCGACGTCAGCAAGAGCACGCTCAAGGTCAAGGTCGATCCGACCTCGGTGCGCACCGACTATCCGTACCCTGAAAAGGTCAATTTTGACGCAGAGGTCGGTACCAGCCCGAAATTCCTCGACGGCACCGCGCATCCCAATGTCACCTTCGTGTCGACCGGCATTGTCGTCACCGGCGCCAAGACCGCCAACATCACCGGCAACCTGACCTTGCGCGGCGTCACCAAGCCGGTGACGCTGGCGGCCGTGCTCAACGGCAGCATGCCGGCGCACCCGATGACCAAGCTGCCGGTGTTCGGCATCTCGGCAAAGGGCAGCTTCAAGCGCTCGGACTTCGGCATGGACTACGGCACGCAGTTCGTCAGCGACACCGTCGAGCTCGTCATCGAAGCCGAATTCGTCAAGGCACAATGATGACCCGCAGCCGCTATTCGGCCGTCGCGATTATCCTGCACTGGCTGATTGCGCTGATCATCATCGGCAACATCATCGGCGGGCTGGCGCTCGACACGTTCCTCGACAGCGCCGACCCGGCGATGAAGATGACCGGCTTCAAGATCATCCAGTTGCACAAGGCGCTCGGGCTGACGGTGATCGGGCTGACGCTGCTGCGGCTGTTGTGGCGGCTGGCCAATCCGGCGCCGGCACTGCCGGCGCACATGACGCCGCTCGAAGTGCTGCTCGCCAAGGCGACGCATCTGGGCTTCTACGCGCTGATGCTGCTGCTGCCGCTGTCGGGCTGGGCGATGGTGTCGACCAGCGCCAAGCGCTTCCCGATCAGCTATTTCGGGCTGTTCGACGTGCCGTATCTGCCGCTCGGCCAATCGCAGACGCTCGGCGGATTGATGCACGAATCGCATGAATTGCTCGGCTTTGCGGCCATCGCGCTGATCGCCTTGCACGTCGCGGCAGCGCTCAAGCATCACTATTTCGACCGTGACGACGTACTGGCGCGGATGCTGCCGTGGGTGCGCCAACGTGGCTAACCGGCATATCGGTGCGCTGCTCGGCTTGGCGTTGTTCGCCACGCCGTTGCAGGCGGCGGGGATGCGGATGGAGCCACCGCCGTCGGTGGCGTGCGACATGGGCACCGCGCCGGCCGCCACCATGGCGGCCGCCAGCCAGTGCACTTCTTCGGGCAGCCCCGCGGCGCCCGCAGCGGCGCGCGCCAGTGCGGCCGGCGACGGCCCGGGCACGCCCTGCGACGACTTCACCCACGGCGTCAACATCGGCCAGGCGCTCAAGTCCGAGGCGGTGTGGTACCGGCTGAGCGGGGATCCCACCGACGTCGCCTCGACCTACCTGCGCATGGCATTGCTGGACGAGTTCCACGGCGTCCCGAGCGGAATGTTCCAGGCCGACGAGCACCTTGCAGGCTCCATGCCGTCGCACGGCACCGAGACCTGCGCCGTCGTGGAGGCCATCGTCAGCCTCGCCGTCTATCTGCTGATCGCCAGCTGCCTGACGGCGCTGACCTTTGCCCTGCTGCGGCAGTTGCGCGAGCGCCTGATCCTGCAGCGCAAAGCTGCGGAACTCGCGCGTTATCCCCTGCAGAATCGCAATCCG
>CALDHQ010000363.1 GCA_937894055.1 uncultured Polymorphobacter sp. | reverse complement strand
ACAATGCGCCCGTCGCGGATGACCACGGTGGCGCCGTCAACGGGTTCGGGATTGGCGACGGTGGCGACGCGGCCACCGGTAATCGCGATGGTTTCGGCGCTGAGCGGCGCGGCAGCGACCAGCAAGGCCGCGACGGCGGCGGCGGTACGAAACAACTTCACTTCACATCTCCCATGCCGGGCTGGCCGAGCTCGAAGTCGGTCATCGGGCGACGTTTGGGATCGCTGGTGTCGTACATCACCGCGCCGTCGATCCAGACCTTTTCGGGCCGCGAATAGACGCTCAGCGGATCGCCGTTCCACAGCACGACATCGGCCATCTTGCCGACCTCGAGGCTGCCGGTCTTGTCGGCAATGCCCAGCCCCTTGGCGGGGTTGAGCGACACCCATTCCCAGATGACTTCGGGCGGAATATTGATACCGGCGCGCTTGCCGGCGGCAGCGGCCTTGGCAGCTTCCTGGTTAAGGCGCTGGATGCCGTTTTCGTCATCCGAATGGACGATGGCGCAGGCCCCGGCGTTCTGCACCAGCGCGACATTCTCGCGGATGCCGTCATAGCTTTCCATCTTGAAGCCCCACCAGTCGGCCCACATTGCCGAGCAGATGCCGTTGGCCTTGAGCAGGTCGGCGATCTTGTAGCTTTCGACAGCGTGGTGGAACGTCGTGACCTTGTAGCCGAACTCGTTCGACATCGCGATGGTGTTGGCCATTTCGTCGGCGCGGTAGCAGTGGTTCTGCACAAGGATTTCGCCGTTCAACACGCCCATCAGCGTGTCGTTGCCGATCTCGCGGCGCGGCATGTCGCTCGGCTTGGCAGTGCCCGCCGCGACGCGCTTGTTATAGTCGTCCCAGCGCCGCTTGTAGGCGGCAGCATCCGACCAGGTCTGGCGGTCCGACGCGATATTGCCCATCCGCGTCGACGGCATCTGGTTGCGGTTGCCATAGACGCGCTTGGGGTTTTCGCCGCACGCCATCTTCAGGCTCATCGGCGCATCGGGGAACTTCATGTCCTGCGCGGTGCGGCCGAGCACGTTCTTGAGCGTCACGCCGCGGCCGCCGAACAGGTTCGCCGAACCCGGCAGCACGTGCAAACTCGTCACGCCACCCGCCAAGGCGCGCGTGAAGCCGGGGTCCTGCGGCCAGACCGAATGTTCGGCCCAGACTTCGGGGCGCGCCGGTGACGTCGCCTCGTTGCCGTCGCTGTTGGCGTCGACACCGGGGCTTGGGTAGACACCGAGGTGGCTGTGGATGTCGATGATGCCCGGCGTGACGTAGCGGCCATTCGCCTCGATGACCGTGGCATTCGCCGGCACGCTGACGGTCGTGCCGATTTCGGCGACCTTGCCGTTTTCGATGCGGATCTGGCCATTGTCGATACGTTTGCCGGCGCCGTCAAAGATGGTGGCGCCGCGGATGACTGTCGTCACCCCCGGATAGGCCTTGTAGGTCGACGGGAACGGCTTCGGCGCAGGCGCCGCAGCCACGTTCGGCGGCGGCGGGGCCTGTGTAGTTGTGCACGCGGCGGTGAGCAGCAAGCTCGCCAGAACAAGACTGCGCTTCATCAATTTACCCCGTGCATCCAGCGTTTGAGCAATGGCGAAATCGCCAGCAGCAGCACGCCGATGCCGACCGAAATCCAGCCGATGGTGTTGAACACCCCGACATAGGTCTCGAGGCTGACCTGCAGGTTGGTGACCTCGCCGCCGACGGTTTCGACGCTGGCGAACTGCGCGACGACACCCGCGACATATTGCGCGACGGCAATCGACAGGAACCACACGCCCATCATCATCGCGACGATGCGCGCGATCGACAGCTTGGTGATCATGCTCAGCCCCACCGGCGAGATGCACAATTCGGCCATCGACTGGATCAGATACAGCATCGCCACCCAGCCCAGCCCGACCTTGAAGTCATCACCGGCGAACTGCGCGCCGTAAACCAGCACGAGGAAGCCCAGC
>CALDHQ010000362.1 GCA_937894055.1 uncultured Polymorphobacter sp. | reverse complement strand
CAACTCGCGCGCCGTCTACCAGCGCTACATGGGGTTCTTCGACGGCAACCCGACCAGCCTCGATCCGCTGACCCGCGTCGAAGCCGGCAAGCGCTATGTCGCGGCAATGGGCGGCGCAAAGAAGGTGCTGGCGCTCGCCGCCACCGCGCACAAGGCCGGCGACTATCGCTGGGAAGCCACGCTGCTGACGCACCTGGTGTTCGCCGAACCCGAAAACACGGCGGCCAAGCAGGCGCTCGCCGGCGCCTATGACCAGATGGGCTATCAGGCCGAAAGCGCACCGCAGCGCAATTTCTACCTGACCGGCGCGCTCGAACTGCGCCACGGCATGCTGCCGAGCAAGGCAGCGGCAAGTGACGTACTTGAACTCACCACCAGCCTGCCGCTGTCCGACCTGCTCGATGCCATGGCCATCCGCGTCGTCCCCGAACGCGCACTCGCCAAGCCGTTCAGTATCAAGATCAACCTCGACAGTGGCGAGAACGCACTGGTCACCGTCGAGAACGGCGTGATGTTCCATGAAATGAACATCGATGCCCCCGCCGACGCGACGATCACCGCCAAGCGCATGGCGTTCCTCGGGCTGATCGGCGGCGTCGCCAAACCCGCGGACCTGATCCAGTCCGGGGCAATGACGATAACCGGTGATCAACCAACGCTGACGCGCTTCACCGGCCTGTTCGAAGCACCCAAGCGCAACTTCCCGATTGTCACGCCATTGGTGCCGGTCGCAGTGAAGTAGAGCCTCCGGCGGGCAGGCCTGAGACCTGCACCCGATTTTCAAAAGCGCGCGTCATTCCCGCGCAGGCGGGAATCCATTTGGCGCGGTTCAAGATGGATTCCCGCCTGCGCGGGAATGACGAACTTCTTCTTCAAATGGGTGCAGGCCTCAGGCCTGCCCGTCGGAGGCCCTTAAGCCGGCCAACGTACTGCAGCTGGCGCGGGCCATTCTACCGGCGGGATCACATATTGCAGCGCCTTGATCAGGTATTTCGACCAGATCACCGGCGGCGCGCTGGCGATGCCGTGGCGGCGTAGCGAGGCGAGGGCTTCGGTGTTGATGGTGCGGCGGCTGGCGAGGCCGCTGTTCGAGACGCCGCCGTCGCGCAGCGTCACCAGCGTTGGCGTGATCGGCGCGGCGCGCAGCCCGGCGTCGTGGAAAAAGCGCAGCATCCATTCGAAGTCGGCGCCGATGGCGAGTGCGGGGTCGAAGCCGCCGAGTTGGTCGAAGACGTTGCGCCGTGCGTAAAAGCCCGGGTGCGGCGGCATGTGGGCG
>CALDHQ010000361.1 GCA_937894055.1 uncultured Polymorphobacter sp. | reverse complement strand
GCTCGACAAGCGCCCCCACCTGATCACCGCACCGCCGTGGCTCGTCAAAACCGCCGCCGCCGCCGACACCAGCCTCGCGCGGCTGTCAGACCGCCTGCCCAAACTCAGCCACGACCGCGCGCGCTATCTGATGCACCCCGATTGGGTGGCACGGGGCGACAACCTCGCGTCGCGCGGCATCTGGATGCCGCAAGTAGCGCTCGCCGACGGGCTGGCCGCAACGGCGCGCTGGTACCGCGACGCGACCTGGATTTAGGGATTCCCCCGCAAAAACCCCCCTCTCGGCCAAAGTCTCACCATATTGTCCTGCCAAAGCGCGCATCAGTCAGTCAGGAGCACCCCATGTCGAACCGCGCCGCGCTCTATGCGCGCATCATCGAGTTGATCGAACCGTTCAACCCGAAGAAAATCGCGCTCACCGAAGCCACCAGCTTTTCGGACGATATCGAGATGGATTCGCTGACGGTGATGGACCTCGTCGCCAACATGGAAGACGAATGGGATATCGTTATCCCGTTGAATTTACTGCCTGAACTCGAAACCATCGGCCAGCTCACCGATGCCATTGCCAAGCTGGTGAAGGACTGAGCTGACGTGACGAAATCCGACCTTTTCGACAAGTTCAACCCGATCATCGCCGAGCGCCAGGCGCTGCTCGACACCGGCGTCGCCGATCCGTTCGCGATCGTCATGGACGCGGTGCGCTCGCCCACCGAAGCCGTCATCAACGGCCGCGAGACGATCCTGCTCGGCACCTACAACTACATGGGCATGACGTTCGACAAGGACGTCATCGCCGCCGGGGTCGAGGCGCTGACCAGGTTCGGCGCCGGCACCACCGGCAGTCGCGTGTTGAACGGCACCTACGGCGCGCACCGCGACTGCGAGGACGCGCTCAAGGCCTATTACGGCACCCGCCACGCCATGGTGTTTTCGACCGGCTATCAGGCCAACCTCGGCATGGTGTCGACACTCGCCGGGCGCGGCGACTATGTCATCTTGGACGCCGACAGCCATGCGTCGATCTATGACGGCTGCGCGATGGGCAACGCCGATATCGTGCGCTTCCGCCACAACAGCGTCGAGGACCTCGACAAGCGCCTCGGCCGGTTGCCGCCCGAAGCCGGCAAGCTCGTCGTGCTCGAAGGCGTCTATTCGATGCTGGGCGATATCGCCCCGCTCAAGGAGATGATCGCGGTCGCAAAGAAGCATGGCGCGATGGTGCTGGTCGACGAGGCGCATTCGATGGGCTTCATCGGCCCCAACGGCCGCGGCG
>CALDHQ010000360.1 GCA_937894055.1 uncultured Polymorphobacter sp. | reverse complement strand
GCCGTCATCGGTCAGCGGCCCGACACCTCGTCGGCACGGGCCGCCGCCGCGCCATTCCCAATCGCCAGACCGGCTACCCGCTGCCCGTGCTCGGTCAGCGCACTCTGAATACGCCGCTGTTTCTGCGCAACGTCGGCACCGACGCGAAGCCGGTCTTCGCGCACCCGATGCCGTTTTCCCACGTGACGCACGGGCTCGTGCAGCCGGGCGGCAGCCACGAGAGCGGGGTCGTGGGCACCCACCTCGGCGGCGGTCCCCGGACCAATCTCATCGTCGGCAACGAAGCCGGGCTGCGCGGCGACCTCACGCTGATGGTCGGCGGGGAGGCGCAGGCTCTCGAAACCGCGCGCCCCGTGCTTTCCGCCTATGCCTCGCTCGGCTCCTCGCTCTATCTCGGCAACAGCCTGCCGATCCGCGAGTGGAACCTCTTCGCCCAGCGCGACAAGCCGGTCACCGGTCTCGAAGCCGAACAGGCGCTGGGCCGTGCCAACATCACCGTCAACAAAAATTCGGTGCCCAATGACACCCGCACGCCGACCGTGACCAGCGGCGTGCGTATCGGCTCGCTGGCGATGACGACGCGCGGCTTCCGCGAGATCGAAGCCGAGAAACTCGGCCACCTGATCGCCGACATCCTCGATGCGCCGCAGGACGAAGCCGTCAACAACAAGGTCCGTGCTGCCGTCAAAGCGCTGTGCGACAAATATCCCGTTTACCGCAAGTCGGAAGCCGCAAGCGCCGCCGCCATGAAGTGTCCTTTCTGCAAATCGGATGAAACCCAGGTCATCGACTCGCGCGTCAGCGACGATGGCGACAGCATCCGCCGCCGCCGCAAATGCGTGGCATGCAGCAAGCGTTTCACGACCTATGAAACGGTGGAGCTGCGCATGCCGCAGGTGGTCAAGCAGGACGGCAGCCGCGCCGAGTTCGATCTTGCCAAGCTGCGCACCAGCTTCATGCGCGCGCTGCACAAGCGTCCGGTGCCGACGCCGCTGGTCGACGAGGCGATCGGTGCGTTGACCAACGAACTGCTGTCGCTGGGCGAGCGCGAGGTGCCGGCGCGCCGCGTCGGCGAGATGGTGATGCGCGAGCTGAAAAAACTCGATGAAGTCGCTTATATCCGCTTTGCATCGGTCTACAAGAGTTTCCAGGGCGTCGATGATTTCACCGACGCGATCAAGGAAGTGCGCCGTCCGGGGCGCGCCAAGTAATTTGCGCTTGCCGCAGCTTGCGGCGAGCTACATTAAATGTTCAAACCTGAAGATCACATGCATATGGCCCGCGCGCTGCAACTCGCCGAATGGCCTGTCGACAGAACCGTGTGGACCGGCAGTTGCCCCTGCCAACCCTTTTCCGCCGCGGGCAAAGGACTCGGAATCGCAGACGAGCGGCATCTTTGGCCCGTGTTCGCCAAGCTCATCGGCGTGCAACACGCGGTAGCCTGCAGTTCGGGAAGTGCCGCGATCCATTGTGCCATCGCCGCGCTGAACCCCGCCACGTCGAGTTACGAGCCCGTGGGCACCTTCAACCTCGGGGGCGTCGCCGTCTCCGTGGCCGCGGCTGCGACGGCGGCGGTCGCGGCCGTGGTGGCGGCGGACCAGTGGGTCGCCTGCGACGCCTGCGGGCGCTGGCGCCGCCTCCCCGCCGGGGTCGACGTCGCGGAGCTGACGACGCGCCGGTGGACCTGCGCGGACAACCGGTGGGATTCGGTCCACAATGCGTGCGACGCCC
>CALDHQ010000359.1 GCA_937894055.1 uncultured Polymorphobacter sp. | reverse complement strand
ATCGAAAAGAGCATCGGCGATTTCGGCAAGCGCGCGCAGGCCGGCACGCTGACGCTCGCCGACATGAGCGGCGGCACCTTCACCATCACCAACGGCGGCGTGTTCGGCTCGCTGATGTCGACGCCGATCCTCAACCCGCCGCAGTCGGGTGTGCTCGGGCTGCACCGTATCGAGGAGCGCCCCGTGGTGCGTGACGGGCAGATCGTGGCGCGGCCGATGATGTATCTGGCGCTGAGCTATGACCACCGCCTGGTCGACGGCCGCGAGGCGGTGACCTTCCTGGTCCGCGTCAAGGAAGCCATCGAAGACCCGGCGCGCCTGCTGATCGACCTGTAAGGAACCGCAGATGGCTGATTTTGATTTCGACCTCGTCGTCATCGGCGCCGGGCCCGGCGGTTATGTCGCGGCGATCCGCGCGGCGCAGCACGGGCTCAAGGTCGCGTGCATCGAAAAGCGCGACACGCTCGGCGGCGTCTGCCTCAATATCGGTTGCATCCCGTCAAAGGCGCTGCTCAACGGCTCGGCGCTGTACGAGGAAGCGCACAGCGGCGCGCTGGCGAAGTTCGGCGTCAAGCTCGGCAAGGTCGAACTCGACCTGCCGCAGATGCTTGCCGAGAAGGACAAGGTCGTCAAGGAACTGACCGACGGCATCGCCTTCCTGTTCAAAAAGAACAAGGTCGAATGGATCAAGGGCGCCGCCAGCTTCGTCGATGCCAAGTCGGTCAAGGTCGGCGACCGGACGCTCACCGCGAAGAATTTCATCATCGCCACGGGGTCCGAAGTGGCGAACCTGCCGGGCATCGAACCCGACGGCGACGTCATCATCACCTCGACCGAAGCGCTGGCATTGCCCAAGGTGCCCGCGCATCTGGTGGTCATCGGCGGCGGCTATATCGGGCTTGAAATGGGCTCGGTGTGGGGCCGGCTGGGCAGCAAGGTCACCGTGGTCGAATATGCCGACCGCATCGTGCCGGCGATGGACATCGAAGTCGCGACCGCGTTCGCGCGCGTGCTCAAGAAGCAGGGCATGACGATCAAGACCGCGACCAAAGTCACCGCCGTGACCCGCAAGGGCAAGGGCGCTGTGGTCACCGTCGAACCCGCCGCCGGCGGCGCGGCCGAGACCATTGAAGCCGATATCGTGCTGCTGTCGATCGGCCGCCGCCCCAACACCGACGGGCTCAACATCGAAGCCCCAGGACTGACGCTCGAAGCCGCTGGCCCGAACCGCGGCCGCATCATGGTGAACGGCGACTTTTCGACCAAAGTGCCCGGCATCTGGGCGATCGGCGATGTCGTCCCCGGCCCGATGCTCGCGCACAAGGCCGAAGACGAGGGCATTGCGTGTGCCGACAACATCGCCGGCTTGAACGGCCATGTGAACCATGACGTCATCCCGGCGGTCGTCTACACGCACCCCGAAGTCGCCAGCGTCGGCAAGACCGAGGAAGAGCTGAAGGCGGCGGGCGTGGCGTACAAGGCCGGCAAGTTCCCGTTCGCCGGCAACAGCCGCGCCAAGGCCAATCGCGACACCGAAGGCTTCGTCAAGGTGCTCGCCGATGCCAAGACCGACCGTGTGCTCGGCGTCCACATCATCGGCGCGATGGCGGGCACGATGATTGCCGAAGCCGCGCTGGCGATGGAATTCGGCGCGTCGAGCGAGGACATCGCCGCGACCTGCCACGCCCACCCGACGCACCCCGAAGCGCTCAAGGAAGCCGCGATGGCGGTGACCGGCAAGGCCATCCACGTCTGATGCAAATCGGTCTGCCGCGTCGTCGCAGCTGGCGCGGCTGGTTCTATTTCGCGCATCTGTGGCTCGGCATCTTCGTCGCGCTGCAGCTGTTGCTGTGGACCATCAGCGGCCTGGTGATGACCGCCTGGCCGATCGAGACCATCCCCGGCGAACCGCTGCGCCGCGAGGTGGCCGCGCCTGACTTGCGGACTGCGGCACCGCTGCTGCCGCTCGACCAACTCGTTGCCGCAAGTGCGCGGCCCGTCGATAGCGCCACGCTGGTCAGCCTGCTCGGCGCACCGGTCTACCGGCTGCAACAAGGCAAGGACGTCTGGCTGATCGACGCGCGCAGCGGGGCGCAGCGCCCGGTGACCGCCGCCGATGCGCTGGCGCTGGTGCACGCCGCGACGACACTGACCGGTCCCGCCACCGTCACACCGCTCGACCCCGCCAACCCGCCGCTCGAACTGCGTCGCAACGTGCCCGGCTGGCGCGTGGCCTTCACCGACGGCACGCGCGTCTATGTCGGCGCCGATGGCGCGATCCTGTCGATCCGCACCGGGCTGTGGCGCTTCTACGATTTCTTCTGGGGGCTGCACATTCTCGATCCCGTAGCGCGCGAGGATACCCACCACCCACTGCTCATCGGCTCGGCGGTGCTGGCAACCACCAGCGTCATCAGCGGCATCGTGCTGATCTTCGTCTATTTCGGCCGGCGGCGGCGGCGCTAGATGGCCCCCGTCGAAATCACCATCGAACAGCTGCGCCCGGCGCTGGTGCTGCTCGACTTCGCCGGCGTCGCGGTGTTCGCGCTGACCGGCGCGCTGGCGGCGGCGCGTGCCAAGCAGACCATCATCACCTTCGCGTTCTTCGCCGCCATCACCGGCATCGGCGGCGGCACGCTGCGCGACCTGCTCATCGGCGCGCCGGTGTTTTGGGTCCGCCGGCCCGACTATCTGCTGGTCTGCTTCGGCGTCGCCGCGCTCGCCTGGGTCATCCACGCCGACCGCTGGCCGCGCCGCGCCCTCGTCTGGCTCGATGCCATCGGCATGGCGGCGTTCGCCGTCGTCGGCGCGGCCAAAACGCTCGGCTTCGGCCTGGCACCACTTGTCGCCATCGTCATGGGCGTGCTGACGGCAACCTTCGGTGGAATCATCCGCGACGTGCTCGCCGGCGAGCCGTCAATGCTGCTCGGCCCCGAAATCTATATCTCGGCCGCCGTCGTCAGCGCCGCCGTCTATGTCGCGCTGACGGTACTGGGCGTGCCGCTGCTTGCCGCCGGAATACTCGGCGCACTGTCGGGCTTCGCGCTGCGTGCGGCGGCGATCCGGTTCAATCTGAAGTTGCCGGGTTACAGGCGATAAGAGCCTCCGGCGGGCAGGCCTGAGGCCTGCACCCAATTGTTATGCGCTCTTCAATCGGGTGCAGGCCTCAGGCCTGCCCGCCGGAGGCTCTTAACCCTCTGTCCGCGCAGCGGTAATCAGCACGTCGATATCGTCGAGGCGCGGGTTGATCAGGTCGATGCGGGTGCGGCCGTCGGGGTCGGTGCTCACGGTGGCGGGGACCGAGATGTTGGTGGGGGTCCAGCCGGCGGGGAGGACGACGGCGTTGGCGGGGCGGCCGAGGCTGCGGTGCCAGACGAGCGCGCCGTTTGTCAGACTGTAGCGGCCGGGGTCGGTGTAGGTTTCGCTGATGCGCAGGCGCTTGGTGGCGCCTGGGGCGAGCGGGGCGTAGGTGAACAGGATGGCGGTGCTGGTGTCGGTGAGGTCTTTGGCGTCGGGTTCGTAGGCGCGGATTGCGGCGGCACCGGTGAGGGTTTTGACGGTGAGCGGCGCGCCGGTATCGAGGTCGCGGGCCGAGGGGTTGCTGGCGGTGCTGCCGGGGCGGACGATGTTGAGGTAGTGGCCGGTGCCGGCGCGGGTTTCGGTATAGTCGTGCGTCAGGTCGAAGCTGTGGCTGGCGGGGTCGCGCAGGTAGTAGACGATCTCGCGGTTTTGCGCGGCGCGTTCGTCGATGGCCTCGGGTGGCGCGACGGTGGCTGTGCGGCTGCGGGCAGGCGCGGCGCGCAGTTCGAGCGTCGCGGCGCTCGGCATGCTGTTCCAGAATGACACCAGCAGCCGGCCGTCGGGCTGTTGCAGCAGTTGCGACGGGACATTGCTGGCGATCAGCTCATAGCCGGCAGGCAGCAGCACGGCGTTGCGCTTGATGCCGAGGTCGCGTTTGAAGACGATGGTCGTGCCATCGGTGAAATAGCTGCGCGCGTCTTCATAGGTCTTGTCGATCTGGATGCGGCCTTCGCCGCCGTTGGCGGGGACGGGGCGGGCGAGCGTGACGGCGATCCAGCGGCTGTCGGGCTTGGCGTCGGGGATGCCGCCGGCGATGGCCTCGGTCGCACCGACTTCGGCGAACGCCAGCGGCTTGCCGGTGGCGCGGTCGGTGACGTGTTCGTTGCTGGCGGTGCTGCCGGGGCGGATCGGGTTGAAATAGCGCGTCGCGCCCGGCGTGGTGGCGGTGACGTCATAGACGATGCGGAACTTGTGGCTGGCGGGATCGAGCAGCTCGTAGCGCGTATAGGCGTCCGCCTCGGTCTGTTCGGCGGCCGTTGCGGTCGAGGCCAGCGCCAGAAGCGCCAGTGCGAAGCTGCGGTGCGCGGCGCTCACCCGGCGGGCGGCGTGGCGGCGGGCGTCGCGGGGACGGGCTTCATCGGCTGGAACTGGCCGAGGCCGCAGCTTGGCCCGGCCATGCGGTTGGCGCCGCGCTGGACGACGGTGATCGAATTGACCGCGCACAGCTGCGTCGTGCGCGAATTGTGCGAGAAGGCGCGGTTCATGCCGAGCCCGGCGCAGGCGCGCGGCAGCGTGTTGGTGAACATGCGGTTGTTGCTGATGACGAAGTTGATCGTGCGGTCATCGACGACATGCGTGCTGCGGATCGACTGCAGGCTGATGCAGTTCACCGGCGCGCCGTCGGGCGTCCACAATTGCTGCGACCGCGGGGTCGATTGCGCCAGCACCGGTGCGGCGAGCAACAGGCTGGTGGCGAGCATGGCGAGGCTGGTGCGGCGCATCGGTGGAACCCCCATTTGTTCATTGCGTTTAACCATCAGTATACCCCAGTCGGTCCGCGGCGAAAGGGGGTGTTTGACGCAGGCTGCGCGGCCGGATTTGCCGGTTGGGCCTTGCATCATCGGCGCATGAGATTAAAATAAATTTATATAAACGTTCAGCAAAATGGAGAGCGCTATGTTGGTCGCACACGGAACGCTGGTACTGGTCGCCGATGGCGCCAGGATGACGATTTTCCGCAATCACGGCAGCGATATTGCGCCGGCGCTTGAGGTGGTCGAAACCGACGGGCAATTTTCGGCGCGCACCTCAGCGCAGGGCACCGACAAGCCCGGTCGCAGCTTTTCGAGCGTCGGCGCCGGCCGCAGCGGCTATAGCGAAACCGACTTTCACCAGGCCGACGAGGACCGCTTTGCCATTGCCGCCGCCGAGCGGCTGGCCGCACTCGCGGGTGCCGGCATGGCGCTGATCGTGGTGGCCCCGCCGCACACGCTGGGCGTGCTGCGCAAACACTATGCAGCGCCGGTGCGCGCGGCGATCGTCGCCGAAATCGACAAGGATTATGCCGGACGTACGGCGGCGGATGTGGCGGCGGATTTTTTTGGGAAATTCGGGCGGAGGGTGCACGCGTTTTACGGCACGAGCGAGACGGGCGGGATCTGCTTTGACCGGAGCGGCGCGGCGACGCTGGCGGGGCCGGAAGCGCCAGCGAACGCGCGCGCGCTGCTCGCGAAGATCGACATGATCGGGCGACTCATCGGCGTGGCGGTGACGCCGACGTCGCCGCCGTTCGCGCTCGCTCCGAGTCGCGGTGGGGCGGGGCGCACGTGGCTGTTTGCCATCGGTGCATCGGCGGGCGGACCGGCGGCGCTGGCGGAGGTGTTGAAACATTTTTCGCCGGCTTTGCCCGCGGCAGTGGTGATCGTGCAGCAT
>CALDHQ010000358.1 GCA_937894055.1 uncultured Polymorphobacter sp. | reverse complement strand
GGTGCGGCAGCGCCACACGCCCTCTTTGTCGTTGAGGATGTCGAGGCGAACCTGCGAGGCTTCGTCGCGGGAATCAAAAATAAAGCGGTGAGCGGCCACGATCGCGGCCGGGCCGAAGTACTGTCCGTCCGTCCAGAACACGGGGCACGACGAGGTGCACGCGGCGCACAGGATGCACTTCGTGGTGTCGTCGAAACGTTCGCGCTGTTCGGGCGACTGGATGTTTTCCTTCTCGGGCTTCGACGTCGACTGCAGGAAGGGCTGCACCTCGCGGTACGCCGCGAAGAACGGGTCCATGTCGACCACGAGGTCCTTCTCGAGCGGCAGGCCCTCCTTACGGTCGCGTGCCCAGTGCGTGAGCATGAACGTGGGGAAGCTCGCGTCGCACACCGTGCCGACATGCGCACCGCCGCCGCCGAGGCGATGATGCGCCACCTCACGGCGCTGGTGCGCAATCTCTCCACCTACCGCGCCCTGCTGGCCATCCCGAACGCGCAGCAGCGCGTCTACGCCCTGCTCCAGCAGCTGGGCCAGAAGATGCCCGGCGGCCTGCTCGTCATCCAGAATCTGCCCAAGCAGCAGGAAGTGGCGATCATGATCAACACCAGCCGCGAGACAGTTTCGCGATCCATGAAATCCCTGATGGAGCGTGGCATCATCGAGCGTGACTACCAGCGCCTGATCGTGCGCAAGCCAGAAGAATTGCAACTCGCCAGTCAGCTGGGTAAGTACGATGAAAATGCTCACTAACCTCATACCTTGGATGTCCGCTCTGCTGGTCCAGCGAGATAAGCAGCAACATGTGGTTTGTAGTTTCCTGATTTACCTCATCGCAGGTGTGGTTGTGCCTGTTGGCGTTGCCCTGGTCTTCACCTTGTTCATCGGACTTCTCAAAGAGGTTTGGGACAAATACTTTGGTACAGGCTTTTGCTACTATGACTTGTTGAGTAACTGCATCGGTGTCGGCCTAGCCATTCCTGTGGGATACCTGATCAATACATCGATTCTTTTATGAAAATTCTCGTCAACGCAACGCCCCTGTTGGCGCCTTGGACTGGCATTGGTCAGTACATCCATAACTTATTCACCGCCATGCACCGGCTTGACGCGGTTGATGACTTCGGCGGCGTCGTCATAGGTTTCGCCGGCCTTTTGCTTGACCGACTTGATGGTCTGCTGGGTGTCTTCGCGCGCCAGGAATTCGGTTGCATCTTCGGCGGCTTTGGCAGCCGTCTGCTTGAGTTCGGTGGCGAGGTCGTCGAGCTTCTTGGCCATCGGCGTTGCCCTTTCGAATGTCGATCCGCGCTGAACATCGCGCAATCGTGTCAGCTGTGCAAGCCGTGCGCGCTGCGGCTAATCGTCGTGGTGATCGACCCTGCCGCCGCCGCGCACGAACGACAGCCCGATCAGCCCGAGCAGCAGCAGCCCCGAAATCGGCAGCAGGCCGATGCGCTGCGACTTGCCGGCTTCGGTGGCGAATTCGACCAGCATCGGCGCCAGCCAGCTCGTCGCGGTGCCGGAGATAACGAACAACCCGAAGAACACGCCGACGCGGTCACGCGGCACGACGCGCGTCAGCATGGTGCGTGATGACGCATAGGCCGAGGTTACGGTGATCGCCGCGACGAAGCCGGCGAGCAGCAGGCCGATTTCGGGCATGGTGCGGAACATCGGGCCGTCCCAGATCGGCGGGTGGTCGGCGGCGGGCCATGGCTGGTAGAAGAAGGTGTCGCGCGTCATGCCGAGCGTCATCAGCTGCGAAATGATGACGCCGGTGATTTCAAGGCGCAGCGCGATCTTTGGTCCGAGGCGGCCATCGAGCCAGCCGCCGAGCAACCCGCCGCCGACGGCGACGATGCTGAGCAGCAGTCCGTACATCAGCAGTTCGAGCGTGCCCCAGCCCATCGCGCCCGCAGCGTAAACGCCGCCGAACACCAAAATGCCGGTCAGCCCGTCGGTGTAGAGCATGCGCGCGCCGAGGAAGATCATCGCGTCGCGGTGGCCGCGGGCTTCCCTGAACAGGTTGACCAGGTCGGCGGCGCCTTCGATCACCGCTTTGCCGAAACGCATGCCGGTGCGCGGCACATCGGGGACGAAGCGGAACAGCGGCAGCACGCCGATCGCCATGGCGACCGCGACAATCGGTGCGACGATGCGGTCCTGCTGGTGCGCGGCGATGTCGAGCCCGAACATCGGCACCTTGGGAATGAAGCTCCAGTCGACGACGCCGGGCAGCGCGAACGCCCACAGCACGAAGATCAGCATGCCGACCGACACGAAATTGCCGAACGCCAGCGCCAGCCCCGATGTCGCGCCGGCGCGCGCCATGCCAGCAGCAGGCAGCAGCAGCGCGTTGTGCAGCGTTTCGGTGAAGGCGAACAGCACGCCGATGATCGCGGTAATCGTCACCACCGTCATCGGGCTCAGTCCCGAACCATCGGGCAGCGTCCACCACAGCGAGAAAATCAGCGGAATGAGCAGCATCATCACGCCGGCGAGCCACGGCTTGCGGCTGCCCATGCGGTCGACGGTGGCGCCCAGAATCGGCGCCAGCAGCATCACGCCCCAACCCGCATATTTCGCCGCCGACGCCGCGAGCGCCTGACCCTTGACCGGGTCACCGACGACGGTGGTGACGAAATAGGGGGTAAAAATATAGATGGTGATCAGGATGACATAGGGGTCGCGGGCGCCCTGAAACAGCGCCCAGCTCCATGCCGGCAGCCCAAGCCCCTTGGCGCGCGCCGGCACAGCGGTATCGGTCATCGTAACGATGGCGAAAGTCCTTCCCCGAAATCATTGGCCCACATTCGTGGTGCTTCGGGGCACGATGGCAGCGCAGGCGGCGCTTGCCAAACGTTGATTTCAGGAAATCGCCAGTCCGGCGCGCCTTAGTGCGGGTTCGGGGACACGCGTCGCGCCCGCAATCGCGCCGAGCAGCGCCGGCGCGATGCCGATGACGCCGATCATCAGCCGCTGGCCGATGCCGGAAAAGCCCGCGCGCTGCAGCCAGGTGGCGAGGCGGATCTGCCGCGCCACATCACCGCGCAGCCGTGTGTGATAGGTCGCCGCATCGGCACCTGCCGCCACCGCATGCGCTGCCAGCCGCCCCGAATGCAGCGCGATCGACATGCCGTCGCCTGAAAATGACGGGATGACGCCGGCCTGGTCACCCATGTGGAACAGCCGTGCGGGGTCGCTGGGGCTGGCGCGGTGGATGAAGCCGTAGGGCACCCCCGAAATCGTCAGCGGCTTGGGGAGCAGCGGCTGCGCGTCCGCCAGCCGCCGGGCGAGCAACGGTTCGGCCATCAGCGCCGCGAACAGTGCATCCCAGTTGCGCCCGACTGTGGCGAACCGTTCGCGCGTGACCAGCAGGCACAGATTGGCGACGCCGCCTTCGATGAGCTGCAGCCCGGCATAGCCGCCGTCGAACAGATGCACCTCGATCATGCCCGCCAGCGCGGCGTGCGCGGCGGCATCGACGCGGAAATATTGCTTGAAGCCGATCAGGTCGTCGATGGTTCCCTTGGTGTCCCGCGCGGCCCCGCGCACTTCATGCTTGCCGCTGCCGAGCAGGACAGTCCCCGCATTGAGTGGCCCGGCGCTGGTGGCGAGGCTGCCGCCGTCGATGCCACGCACGCTGACACCGCGCTGGATTTCGGCACCCGCTGCCGCCGCATGGTCAAGCAAGGCCGCATCGAGCACGCGCCGCGACACGCCGATCGCGGTGAACGGCAGCGCGGCTTCGGCGCTGCGCGCACCCGCGACCAAGCGGATACGGCCAATCGGTGCGCCGCCGAGGCGTCCGACATCGAAACCCAGCGCCGCCAGATGCGCCTGTGCCTCGGTCGACAGGAACTCGCCGCAGATCTTGTCGGCGGGCGCGGCGTCGCGTTCGAGCAGCAACGGCGGCTTGCCGGCCTGCGCCAGCAGCGTCGCCGCCGCCGCACCCGCCAGTCCGCCGCCGATGATGACCGTGCCGGTCACCGGATGCGACCGACGCACAGCCGGAACGGGAATTCATTCGTCAGCGACACACCCTGGCGGTCAATTCCCGACGCAGCGATCAGCACCTCCCACTCGGCGCGCGTGAACGACCGCGCCACCGAGACTTGCCCGTCATGCACCACCGTCGGATGCCAGCGCGCGACGCGGGCCAGCAGCCCGAAGCCGTAATAGGCGAACCAGTGGCGGCGCAGGTCGCTGTTGTACCAGCCACGCACTGCCGCGCTGTCCACCCACGCGAGGAAGCGCGCCACCAGCGCGTCGGGCATGTGGTGCGTGCAAATCGCGCTGACGACGAAATCGGGGCGCGTCGCGGGGCGGTAGTCGAAGACGTCGGCGGTGACATAGTCGATGCCGAGCGCCGGGTCGGTCGCGGCGCGCGCGGCGGCCTCGCTGCGCGGGTTGATGTCGATGCCGGTGAGGCTGCAGGTCTTGCCGGCCTTGGTCGCCCAGGCGTGGACAGCGCGCAGCATGTCGCCTTCACCCGACCCGACATCGACCAGACTGAAATGGTCGAGGTCGCGCGCGGCGCGTTTGAGCCAGTTCAATGTCGGCCGCCGCGCCAGCGTCACCGTGTTGACGATGGCGAGGTCGTGGATCAGCGCGGCAAAGTCGGCGGTGGTGACGTCCTCGCCGTCCATCCACTCGTCTTCGGTCGACCGCGCCGCAAAACTGCGCATCTTACTTCCCTCTCCCCTCGAGGGAGAGGGCGACTCGCGCGCCAGCGCGGCGGGGTGAGGGGGAAGCTTCGGGTCGGCTCGTGCGCCATGCCTGGTTACGTACAAACACCGTCGCTTCCCCCTCACCCCGCTCGCTGACGCGAGTCGCCCTCTCCC
>CALDHQ010000357.1 GCA_937894055.1 uncultured Polymorphobacter sp. | reverse complement strand
TTCCCTACACGACGCTCTTCCGATCTCAATGTTATCACACTGCCTTCGGGCAGCCGCGCCAGCATATCGGCGAGCGGCTCGCTGACCGTGCGCATCCAGAACGCGTTGGCATGCAGCAGCCGGTCGTCATGGTCGATGAAACCGACATGGCCGGGGATGAACAGCAGGTCGCCCGGCGCCCGGTCAGCGAGCGCCACGGCGTCGCCAATCCCCTGTGCCTGCAGGTCGCTATCGCGCGGCGCCGGCAGTCCTGCCGCCATCAGCGCCACCTGCACCAGCCCCGAACAATCGATGCCGGCGCGGCTGCGGCCGCCCCACAGATAGGGCGTGCCGATGAACTGCCGCGCGACCTCGAGCGCGTCGGGGGCAAATTCGTCCGAAAGCGCAACATGACGCCGGTGAATGAAGCCGCCGGCTGCAGCGATGAATTTCTCATCATGGTCGGTGGCCGCGAGCCGCGCGCCGAGCGGCAGATCGGTCAGCACCGGTGCCTTGATGTCGGCGCGAGAAAACACCAGCGCCGATGGTGCGCTGATGCGGTGCGTGGCGGGCAGGGCAGCGGCGGTCAGCGCCGCCACTTCGACATAGCCGACATAGCCGTCGTGCGCGCATTGGCCCCAGGCCCAGCCGTTATCGATGTCGAACACCGCGAACGCCTCGCCGTAGAGCAGCGCGCTGGTTGCGGTTGCGGCCGGATCGGGTGCGCCGCGCAGCATCGCGACATTGGCGGCGCATTGCATCGGCAATGGCTGGACGTAGCGCGGTGCGATGACGCGGTCGGCAAGCGCAATGTCGGCGAGATCGTTGCGGACGGCGTTGATGCGGTGGTCGAGCTTCACCGACGGCCCGCGCAAATGCCCCTGACGTGGCGCACTCGCCCATGTTGACGCTGCCAGCGCCGTGCTAGTCCTTTGACTCCGTTTGGCGTCCATATCCCTCCAGCCGTCTGATCAGGCCGGCGAACGCCTCGATGAACGCCAGCCCCTCGGGCGTGCGGACAACGAAGATATTGCGCAGGTCACTCATGTCCTTCTGCCGACGGACATAGCCCAGTGCGCTCAATGCATTCAATATGCGTGTGACGACAGGCTTCGAGACATGCAGGCGGGCAGCAATGCCGCGCACCGTGTGCGGGCCGGGGTCGAGATAGACCAGCAGCAACAGCGCCATCTGGCGGTTGGTAAGGTCAGGATGCCCCGAAGCCACATAGCCGGCCAGAACGTTGAGCCAATTGGCCAGTGGCACCACGGCTTCGGTGCTTGGGTCGATCTTCTCCATTGTCATTTCCAATGCACGCACGTTCGTCAATGCGCACTTCTAATGCTATCAGTGCAACTGGAGCAACAACACTCTACACCAAAACAGCACTATTTTGAAGAAAATTGTGTCTTTACGGCTCCGTAACTGGCCGCCAGCGTCATTGCAGCACCGCCTTTCGGGCGTCCGGGCTTCGAAACCGGGTTCCACGCGAACAGATCGACATGCGCCCAGCGCACGCCCTTGTCGACGAAACGGTCGAGGAACAGCGCTGCGGTGACTGCGCCGGCAAACCCGCCCTCGCCGGCGTTGTTGATGTCGGCAATCGTCGATTTGAGCATGTCCTTGTAGGGCGCCCACAGCGGCATCCGCCACAACGGGTCGCCTGCCGCGGTGCCGGCGTCGGTCAGCGCCGCCGCCAGCGCATCGTCATGGCTGAACAGTGCCGGCAGCTCGGGGCCGAGCGCGACGCGCGCCGCACCCGTCAATGTCGCGAAATCGAGCAGCAGGTCGGGCTGCTCCTCGCACGCCAGGGTCAGCGCATCGGCGAGAATCAACCGGCCTTCGGCATCGGTGTTGCCGATTTCGACGCGCAATCCGGCGCGCGACGCCAGAATGTCGCCGGGGCGGAAGGCATTGCCCGAAATCGCATTCTCGACCGCCGGAATGATCAGCCGCAGGCTGACCGGCAGCCGCGCCTGCATCACCAGCCGCGCCAGCGCCAGTGCGTGCGCCGCGCCGCCCATGTCCTTCTTCATCAACGCCATGCCGGCAGCGCCCTTGATGTCGAGCCCGCCCGAATCGAAGCTGACGCCCTTGCCGACCAAGGTCAGCTTCGGGTGCGCGGGGTTGCCCCAGCGCAAGTCGATCAGCCGCGGCGCGATCGCCGCCGCACGCCCGACGGCATGCACCATCGGAAAGCCTGCGTCGCCGCTGGCGGGCAACAGCGCCTCGCCAACCGTCACGCGGACTTCGGCGCCGAACAGCCGCGCCTGTTCCTGCACGGCTGCGGCAATCGCATCGGGCCCCATGTCGGCCGCGGGCGTATCGACGAGGTCGCGCACCAGCGCCGTGGCTTCCGCCAGCCGCACCGTTTCGGTCGCGTCGCCCGCAACCAGCAACACGCGTGCGCCTTCGGGTTCGGGGGCGGAGCGGTAGCGGTCGAACCGGTGCTGCGCCATCAGCCAACCCAGCCCGGCCAAACCCGTAGCGCCATCAACGCGGTATGTGCCCGCCGTCAACCCCGTCGCGGCATGCGCCAGGTCCCAAGGCCCGAGGTCGCCCTTGGGCACGCCCACCACCGCGTCCCAGTCGGCGCCGTCACCCGGCACCACCACCAGCGTCGCCGGCTTGCCGGCAAAGCGCGTCGCCGCAACATGCGCGCGGACGCGCTCGCCCTGCGTGCCCAGCCAGGCGTCGAAGCTGTCGGTCGTCACCAAAGTCAGCCGCTTGGCGGGCTGGCCGCCGTCATGCAGCAGCAGGTTCGCAAATTCGGTCATGCCTGCACCCCGAACAAATCGGTTTCGTCGGCGTCCTCGATGACGACGCTCACAATGTCGCCCACCGTCAGCCCGACGGCGTCGCGCAGCAGCACCTGACCGTCGATTTCGGGGGCATCGGCCTTCGAACGCCCGGTGGCGCCACCCTCTTCGTCAACCTCGTCGATGATGACATCGAGCGTGCGGCCAACCTTCGCCGCCAGTTTCGCCGCAGAAATCCGCGCGCTCGCCGCCATGAAGCGGTGCCAGCGCTCTTCCTTGACCTCTTCGGGGACATGGTTCGGCAGTGCATTCGCCGCCGCACCCGCGACCGCCTCGTATTTGAAGCAGCCGACGCGGTCGAGTTGCGCTTCTTCGAGCCATTCGAGCAGATAGTCGAAGTCGGCGTCGGTCTCGCCGGGGAAGCCGACGATGAACGTCGAGCGCAGCGCCAGATCGGGCACGTCGCGGCGCCAGCGGCCGATGCGCTCCAAAACCTTCGCCTCGTTCGCCGGGCGGCGCATCGCCTTCAACACGCTGGGCGAGGCATGCTGGAACGGAATGTCGAGGTACGGCAGCACCAGCCCCTCGGCCATCAGCGGAATCAGCGAATCAACGTGCGGGTAGGGGTAGATATAGTGCAGCCGCACCCACGCCCCGGTCTCGCCCAGCGCGCGCGACAGATCGGCGACATGCGCGCGGATCGACTGCCCGTTGAGCACCGATTCGGCGTGGCCGATATCGACGCCGTAGGCGGACGTATCCTGCGAAATCACCAGCAACTCGCGCGTGCCGGCCTCGACCAGCTTCTGCGCCTCGCGCACCACCGCGTTCGCCGGCCGGCTGACCAGCTTCCCGCGCAGATCGGGGATGATGCAGAACTTGCAGCTGTGGTTGCAGCCCTCCGAAATCTTCAGATAGCTGTAATGGCGCGGCGTCAGCTTCAATCCGGACTCAGGCACCAGATCGAGAAACGCCGACGGCGTGAACGGCGCGGCGTCATGCACCGCCGTCACCACCTGCTCATACTGCTGCGGCCCGGTCACCGCGAGCACCTTGGGGAAACGCGCGCGGATCATCTCCGCCTCATGCCCCAGGCACCCCGTCACGATAACGCGGCCATTCTCGGCAATCGCCTCGCCAATCGCCTCAAGGCTCTCAGCCTTGGCGCTATCCAGAAACCCGCACGTATTGACCAGCACCACATCGGCCCCGTCATACGACGGCGACATCTGATAGCCATCGCGCCGCAGCTGCGTCAGAATCCGCTCGCTATCAACCAGCGCCTTCGGACAACCGAGTGAAACAATGCCGATCTTCGGCGGTTCGGGGAGCGTGCGTGCCATGGCGCGCTGCATAGGCAATTCGGGCGGAAGATGCGAGTCGGCGCCATAGCCACCGGCGGACGATGAACCTATTGCGGTGCTCGAAGGTTGTGTACCGCATGAATGATCCGGAATTTGTAACCGCGCGCCAATCGCCAAACTGGCTCGACTGGCTGTGGCGGATTGCGGCGCTGGTGCTGGCGCTGCTGGTGGCGGCCTATGTCGTGCTCTACGTCACCAAGGGCCGCTTCCTCAAAGGCCCGTTCGAACGCACCGCTAGCAGCAGCGCCGGCCGCGCGGTCAGCGTTGGCGGCGAATTCCAGCTCTACCTCAACCCCAACATCGTTTTCGTCGCGCAAGACCTGCGTATCGCCAACCCCGACTGGGCGCGCGACGATGCGTTGTTTGCCGCAAAGTCGATCGACCTCGAACTCGGGCTGTGGCGCCTGCTGTTCGGCGAACAGCGCTACCGCCATGTCACCATCGATCAGGGCATGTTCGGGCTCGAACGCGACAAGGCGGGCCGCGTGTCGTGGAGCTTCGACCCGACCAAGCCGCTCGAAATCCCCGACATCGCGCGCGCCGACATCACCGGCACGCGGCTGCATTACCGCGATGACATGCGCCGCATCGATGTCGCTGTCGTTCTTGCTATCGTTCTTGCTATCGGCATCGACATCGGCACCGCGACCGTCACCTCGGGCGCGACCGTGAACGCCGTCCTGCTCAACCACAAGACCTCGATCGCGCAGGGCACGAAGGAGATCGGAAGAGCGTCGTGTAGGGAA
>CALDHQ010000356.1 GCA_937894055.1 uncultured Polymorphobacter sp. | reverse complement strand
CACGTCCGGGTACGCAAGTGGCGATCGTGAGCCCGGACAGGTTGGACGGGGCATATCAGTACCCCGCCGCCTTGATTGATCTACTAACCGATTCGGTTCGTTATGTCAAGCGAAATCGCGCATTCGTCTCCTCTCCCGTTGGCGAGAGGGCGACTCGCGCGTCGTCGCGCGGCGGGGTGAGGGGGTAATGCGCGTGAGATTGCAGTGCCGGGTGGCATTCAACAACGAGCGCCGAACCCCCTCTCCCCGCTCGCTTGCGCGAGTCGCCCTCTCCCCAACGGGGCGAGGGGGCAGAAGGGGCCGCGCGCTTTGCCGGCGCTATTCGACCCCCGGCTCGCCCAGATGCTCGGCCTTCCACTGCATCGCGGTTTCGACGCGGGTGCGGCCTGACGGGTGATCGTAGAAGATGATTTCTTCCCACTTGCCGGGTTCGAGCTTGCGGTAGGCCGACAGCTTCATCGCGGTTGCGGCAAAGCCGTCGGGGGCGCGTGCGGCGTTGAGGCCGAACTGGTCGGCTTCCTGTTCCTGGACACGGATGATGGTGTTGACCACCGGCGTCATCACCACAAAGTACGCCGACATTACCAGGATCGCGATCGGAATGGCGCCGGGGTCGGCGAGCGATTGCACGCCCCACTTCGGGTTGCGGCGCAGCAGCGCCGGCACAAAATGGTTGATCGCCAGATAGCCGCCCAGGATGATCAGCGCGAAATAGATGACCATCGACCAGATGTGGTTGAGCACATAATGGCCGAGTTCATGGCCCATCACCGACCGCACCTGCGGCGGTGTCGCCTGGTTGAGCAGATTGTCGTTGAGCGCGACGCGCATCGTGCTGCCCAGCCCCGCGACATTCGCCGAAATGCGCTTGGTCTGGCGCGATGCATCGACGACCAGCACGTCATGCGCGGGCACGCCGTTGGCGCGCGCCATCGACAGGATCTGGTCGCGCAGCGGGCTTGCGGTCATCGGCTTGTAGGTATTGAACAGCGGTTCGACAAACACCGGCGCCACGGCAATGAAAAACGCCATGAAGCCCGCGGTCACCACCGCACCCCAGGCCCACCAGTTTTTCGGCGTCGCACGGATCAGACGCAGCATGCCCGACGCCAGCAGCGTGAAGACGACAAGGCTGATCAGCGCGTTCTTGACCCAGTCGCCGAGCCATTGCCCGAAATTCTGGTTCGACATGCCGTACTGGTGTTCGCGGAAATACGTCACATAGAGGTCCCACGGGAATTGCAGCACCGCGACGATGCCGATCAGCACGAACGCCGCCAGCATCGCGTGCAGCCATGGCCGCCCCCCGCTGACACGACCGCCGGTGACACGCTTGGCCCAGGCTGAAATCTTCGACGCCCAGCCCGACCGCATCAGGAAGATCATGATCACCGCGGTGACCACGAAGCTCCACAGGATCAGCCAATAGCCGCCTTCGAAATAGGCGTCGGACTTGGCCCGCGCCACGCCGCTGACGGTGGCCAGATAGGCCTGTGTCGCCGCTTCCACTGAAAATGCCGGATTGGCCATTATGGTGAACCCCTGTGTTATCTTGATACAACACTAACCGCGTCTACGGCACCGCGCAACTGCAAATTGGCAGGTCGCACGTTCGTCGCTGGCCGCCAACGGTTCGTCGGTTCGGGGGCCGGAAGGGCAATTCAGCGGGAACCCCGATGCCGGTCGCGGGTTGTGACTGTTATCCGGGCGGCATGGTGCCACCGGGTTCAATTCAGGAGCCAGCGACATGGGCGAATTCATCGAAAAGACCAAGGGCCTCGGCAACGAAATCGCCGGCAAGGCCAAGACCGAACTGGGTCGCGCCACCGACAACCCCAAGCTTGCCGCCGAAGGCGATGTCCAGCAGGCCAAGGGCCAGATGCAGAACGTCAAGGGCAGCGTCCAGGGCGCGCTCGGCGACAAGATCTGACCGCGATGCCCGGTGCGTGCTACCCCCGCGCACCGGGCAGCACAATTTGACCTGCGTCGCGGCGTTCAGCCTTCGCTGCTGGACGCCGCCGACAACGCGCTGACGACCAGCCGCACCAGCGCCGGCATCGACTTGGCGCCGATCTTTTTCATGATCGCGGCGCGGTGCGTTTCGACCGTGCGCTGGCTCAGGCCGAGATCGGCCGCGATGTTCTTGCTCGGTTGGCCCGCCAGCACATGGTCCAGTATCTCGCGCTGGCGCGGCGTCAGCGTTGCCAGCTGCGCCTGTGCCACGCGTCGCGCCACGACCGGTTCGTTCGTCTCGCGCTGGCCCAGCACCGCGCTGATGCTGGCGATCAGCGCGTCGCCGCGCACCGGCTTGATGATGAAGTCGCTGGCGCCGGCTTTCATTGCCTCGACCGCGATGCCGATGTCGCCATGACCGGTGATCATGATCGCCGGCGAGCTGTCGCCGCGCGCCGCCAGCATGCGCAACAGTTCGAGCCCGTTCATGCCGGGCAAGCGCACATCGACCAGCAGGCAACTGCCGGCAATGCTCCGCGTTCTTGAGCCATGGCCGCTATAGTCTGCCAGGAATTCCTCGGCAGACGCAATTCCTCGGCAGACGCAAAGCCGCGCGACAGCCAGCCATGGTCTTCGAGCAGTTCGCACAGCGTGGCGCGCACCGTATCGTCGTCATCGATGACGCAAATCTGTCCGTCGCTGGCGCCGGCGGCGCGCGGCGCCAGCACCGGCTGCGGCCCCGGTGCCAGCAAGTCGGCGATGATCCGCGACAGTGCCGGCAGTTTCACCGGCTTGCTGAGCTGGACGCAATTGTGCTGCGTGATGTCGCGCAGGCTGCGGGTCGAAATATCGCCGGTCAGGATGATCGCCGGGATCAGCCGTCCGGCCTTGCCGCGCAGCTGCGTCACCAGTTGCAGCCCGTCGATGCCGCCGGGCAGATTATAGTCGGCGAGGATCAGGTTGGGCTCGACCCCCAGCTTGGCGACCTTTTCGAGTGCAGCGGTGGCGTTCACCGCGGTCAGCGTGTCAAAGCCCTCGTCGGTCAGGATGAGATCGAGCAGGTCGAGAATTTCGGGATCATCGTCGACGATCAGGATGCTGCCCGCGACCGACACGATGGTGGCGGGCGCCTCGGGCGCAGCGGGCGCGACGGGTGCCTGTACCGAAACCGGCGGCAGTTCGACGGCGACGCCGAACATCGAACCGCGCCCCGACGCCGAATGGACGCTGATCTTGTGGCCCAGCAAAATGCCCAGGCGCTTCACAATCGACAGCCCGAGTCCCAGCCCGCGGCTGCGTTCGCGCGCTTCATTGTCGAGCTGGTGATACTCCTCGAAAATCG
>CALDHQ010000355.1 GCA_937894055.1 uncultured Polymorphobacter sp. | reverse complement strand
ACTGGAGTTCAGACGTGTGCTCTTCCGATCTAAATGGGTGCAGGGCCTGAGGCCCTGCCCGCCGGAGGCCCTTCACTTCGGCTTCTTGAACCGCAGCATGAACTGGTCGGTCTTGCCGCGGATCGACGCGTCGAAAACATTGGCGGTATGCGGGTCGGCGGGGTTGGCGAGCGCGCTGTTTTCGCCGTCGAGGATGAATCCCGCCGCCTCGACTTCGCCCTTGACCGTTTCAGGGTCGATGCGGTGCAGCGCGTTCGCCGCGCTCAGCCCGCTACCGGCGGCGGCGGCATGGTCGACGATGACGTAATAGCCACCGGGTTTGACGAGCTTGAAAATGGCTTCGTTGACTTCGATGACCTGATCGACCGACAGCGCGTTGTGCAGGTCGTGGTAGTTCTGCGCGGTCCAGAACACATCGACCTTGCCGAGCGCAGGACTGCCGACACCGTCGACGACGCTGACATCGCCGTAGGCCGGATCGGCGGCAATCGCCGCGATCATCGCTGCGCCTTCGGCATCGCGCTTGGCGGCTTCGGGCGGGACGATGGCGATGACCTTGCCACCGGGCTTCACCGCGACGGCGAACAGCCGCGTGAAATAGCCGTGGCCGGGGATGAGGTCGGCGACATGGTCGCCCGGTTTGACGCGCGCGAACTCGAGCATGACATCGGGCTTGCGCTCCGCGTCGCGTGCCGTGTCGCTGGCAGGTCGCTGCGGGCTGGCGACCGCGGCGGCGATATTGGCGGGGGTTTGCGCAGTGGCGCTGGTCGCAAGCATCAATGCGACGGCGAGGCCAAGACGGGTCATCATGCTCTCCCAAGGCTGCACCCGCATCATACCATGCTTCGCCCGGCGGCGACGCGCAAAAAAATGGCCGGGCAATTGAATGCCCGGCCAGTTGGTTTTCCTTGGGGAGGAACTTGGTAGGGCCTGGCCGGTGCACCCGTGGGCGCACCGGCGCTTGGCTCAATAGTTGTAGGCGCGTTCGCCGTGTTCGGTGAGGTCGAGGCCTTCGCGCTCTTCCTCGACGGTCGGACGCAGCCCGATGGTCTTGTCGATGACGAAGTACAGCACAGCCGAGATGACACCCGACCACACCAGCGTCACGCCAACGGCCTTGAGCTGGGTGACGAACTGCCCGGCCATGTCGTAGGTGCCCGCAACCGCCGGAATGACGGTGTAGTCGAGGAAGCCCTGACCACCGAGTGCCGGTGCCGCGACGACCGCAGTGCCGAGTGCACCAACGATGCCGCCGACGCAGTGGACGCCGAACACGTCGAGCGCGTCGTCGTAGTTGAACTTGTGCTTCACCGTCGAGCAGAAGAAGTAGCAGATCGGCGACACCAGCAGGCCCAGCACGATCGACGTCATCGGCGTGGCGAAACCGCTGGCCGGGGTGATGGCGACCAGACCGGCAACCGCACCGGTGACACCACCGAGCAGCGACGGCTTGCCGCGCAGCACCTGTTCAACCAGCATCCACGACACGGCAGCGCCGGCAGTGGCGGTGAAGGTGTTCATCATGGCGAGTGCGGTCAGGCCGTTCGATTCGAGGTTCGAACCGGCGTTGAAGCCGAACCAGCCCACCCACAGCAGCGAGGCGCCGATCATCGTCATGACCAGGCTGTGCGGCGGCATCGGTTCCTTGCCGTGGCCGATACGCTGGCCGACCATGATGCAGCCGACGAGGCCGGCAATACCCGCGTTGATGTGGACGACGGTGCCGCCCGCGAAATCAAGCGCGCCCATGCCCCACAGGAAGCCGTAGTCGGTCGGCGCGTCCTTGAGGAAGTCCGGGCCAGCCCAGTACCAGACCATGTGTGCGATCGGGAAATAGACGATCGTCACCCAGGCGACGACGAAGACGATGACCGCCGAAAACTTCATGCGTTCGGCAAAGGCCCCGACGATCAGCGCCGGCGTGATGCAGGCAAAGGTCATCTGGAAGGCGATGAAGACGAATTCGGGGATGTAGACGCCGTTCGAGAAGGTCGCGGCGTTCGACGAGATCGTCACGCCCTTGAGGAAGGCCTTGCTCAGCCCGCCGACAAACGGCGAACCGCCGGTGAACGCCATGCTGTAGCCGTAGCAGACCCACAGCAGCGCGACGACGCAGACGATCATGAAGACCTGCGTCAGGATGCTCAGCATGTTCTTGGTGCGGACGAGACCGCCGTAGAACAGCGCCAGGCCCGGCACCGTCATCAACAGCACCAGCGCCGTCGCGGTCAGCATCCAGGCGGTGTCGCCCTTGTCGGGCACCGGTGGCGCCGGCGGTGCGGCGGCGGCAACCGCGGCTGCGGCGTCCTGCGCAAAGGCCGGGCCGGCCAGCGCGAGCGCGCCGACCCCCAGCAGTGCCAGCAGCGCAGAGCGCCCCGGCATGTAATCACTCAATTCGGTTTTCATGTTTGCCACCCCTTACAATGCGGTGTCGTTGGTTTCGCCGGTCCGGATGCGGACAGCGGAGGCGACATCGACGGTGAAGATCTTGCCGTCACCGATGGTGCCGGTGTGCGCGGTTTGCTGGATCGTCTCGACAATCGCGGGCGCAATATCGTCCGCGACGACGATCTCGATCTTCAGCTTGGGCACCATGTTGGTGGTGTATTCGGCGCCACGATAGATTTCGGTCTGGCCCTTCTGACGGCCGAACCCCTTGACCTCGGAAACGGTCATACCCGTTGCCCCTGCACTCGCCAGGGCTTCGCGCACCTGTTCGAGCTTGAAGGGCTTGATGATGGCAATGATGAGCTTCATGGCCCGCGTCCCTCCTCTGTCCAAGCCATTCCCGGCCCGAAACAGGCCATGGCTGAGAAGTGCGATGCACAAACCGTGCCATTTCGCTGCACCGCAGCAGAAGCTGCGAATCCGCCGCGATTCGGTCACGCATCGTGCCTGTTTATTGTGCGGTGCGGCAGGGCAGCCTAAAAATTAGGCGAATATGGCGAGGTTGAAGGGCCTCCGGCGGGCAGGCCTGAGGCCTGCACCCATTTGTTGGATCGCTCTAACTCCTCTTGCTACCTCATTGCGCGC
>CALDHQ010000354.1 GCA_937894055.1 uncultured Polymorphobacter sp. | reverse complement strand
TGGATCTTGAACACGAAGCCGGTGAACTTGTCATGCACCGGCAGCACCTCGCGCTCGATATGCGCGGCCGGATCGAAATCCGTGCCATAGTCCCACGTCGACGAATTCTTGATATCCCAGACCGTAAAGTGCGGAAATGCAGCCGCGCCGCTCTGCCGCTGACGACCGAGGCCTTTGGACTCGTTGTAGAAAGCGCCGAGGAGAGGTTTCAGCGTGGCGCCGGCGAGGGTGATCGCCGCATCCTCGCTGGTGCTCGCGGCGTCGCCGGCGGCCACGGGGCCGTCATTGACGCCGTTGAGGGTGACCGTGACCGGCTGGCTGACCGTGCCGCCGTGACCGTCCGAGATCGTGACGGTGTAGGTCTGGGTCAGGACATCGGTCGCCCCCAGGGGGATGAGCACGCTCTTGTCGACGGCGAAGGACCAGGTGACCTGACCCGTCGGCGCGCCGGTGGAGCGTGCGTTCTCACTGTATCCGTACGCGCGTTCGAAGGGCCGCGCCGCGGAATTCCTGCTGGCGTTCTGCCGCGCGGCCTTCGCCGAGGGCGTCACGGTCCCTGAGCCGCTGTTCTGCTGCGAGGATGCGGGCGTGATCGGCGGTCAGGGCCGTGCCCTGGGGGTCGGCATCGACGAGCAACACCCTGGTCCCCGAATCGGACAGGCCATATTCCAGCTCGGCGCCTGTCCACCACGCATTGAGCGGGGTGACGATGGCGCCGCACAGGCTCGCCGCAAAGAAAGCCACCGGCCATTCGGGCAAGTTGCGCATAACCACCGCGATGCGGTCGCCCTTGACGACACCGTCGGCCCGCAGCTGTGCTGCCAGCTTGAGCGTGGCGCGCGCGAAGGCTTCGAAGCTGACGCGCTCGTCCTCGTGCACCAGGAAGATCTTGTCGTCGTGCGCACGGCCGGCGATGAACACGTCGCGCAGCGTCGGCGGGGCGTTCTTCCACGTCCGCGTCGGGCGGCCGCGAATGACCACGGTTTCCATTTCGAGCGGCGATCCCGGCGCGGTGAGCAGCGCATGCGCCTCGGCGATCGACATGGCAGGCCAGTTGGTGGTCATCGACACTCCCCAGAGTCGGTTGATTTTGATGATGCTTATGCCGAGCCGCCGCGGTTTTGCCTAGGGCGTCAGGCTGTCGTCCTGCGCTTCGGTCAGGACGTCCCAGTCGCGCCGCATCACCGGGTTGAACAATGTATAGGCAAGTGCGCCGACCAGCAGCGCCGCGCCGACCCAATAGGGCAGCGATGGGGACAACTGGTAGAGACCGATGCCGACTGCAGGCGCGAGCACGAAGCAGGCGCCGTTGACCGAGGTGACCGCACCGGCGACCGCGCCCTGTTCGTGAGGCTCGACCAGCAATGACGAGCCCGCGGTGAACCCCGGCCGCGCAAAGCCGTAGCCGAGGCTGGTCAGCGCGAACGCCACGACAATGCCGTGATAGTCGCTCGACATGGCGACCCCGACGGTACCCAGCGCCGCAAGCCCCGCGCCCCAGCGCATCAGCGTGCCCGGCGACATGCGCAGCATGCGGATCAGGCCCCATTGCGCCAGCAATGTTGCGCCGGCACCGGCCATCAGCGCGATACCGATGAACTTCTGCGCCTCCGCGGCATTGCCGCCGAGCCGGTCGATGATCAGGAAGCCCAGCGCCTGGCCGGTCGCCGCCTGGATGCTGCCGATCGCGAAGCCGAACGCCATCAGCGGGAAGATGCGGCGGTCGCGCCATGACAGCGCGGCGCGACGCCCGATATCGGCCGCGACGGCGCTGGCGCCGGTGCCCGAGCCGCCAATTGTCGGCATGCTCGACAGGGCGCCGTGGTGGACGCCGCCGGGGTCGACCATCGGCGCGTTCGTCGGGTCATCGTCGGGCAGGTAGCGCCGCACGGCGATCATTACGACCAGTGCTATTGCCGCAAACGCGAACAGCGGACCCGAAAGGCCGAAGATGCCGAGCACGAAGAACGGTGCCACGGCGGGCCCGAGAATTGTGCCCAGCCCGAATGCCGAGCTCAGCGTGGCGAGCGCGGTGGTGCGTTCGTGCGCATCGGTGCGCGCCGCGACATAGGCCTGGCTCGCCGGGTTGGCGGCCGAGCCGAAGATGCCGAACAGGCTGCGCAAGCCGGCGAACAGTGCAAAGGTAATGACCGGAATCAGCAGGCCCTTCAGCCCCGCCAGGATGACAAAGGCGCAGCCGAGCATCGACACGCCGAAGCCGGCGACGCCGATCAGCATCAGCCGCTTGCGGCCGCGAATGTCCGACTGGCGCGCCCAGTAAGGCGCCGAAAACGTCCACAGCAACGCCGAGAACGAAAAGATGATCGCCACCAGCATGTCGGGGATGTGGATTTCGCGCGCGATCGCCGGCAGCACCGATTGCAGCGCGGTATTGCCCGCCGCCACGACCAGCAGCACGGTGAACAGCAACGCAAAGTCGCGGCGCGGGATTGAAGGTTCGGTCATGACCCCTGCTAGGCGCGCAGTGCGCGGTTTGCCAAGCCAAGATTGCGCTGCGCGTCTTGACGTGGCGCGCGCGCCACCCCTAACTGCGGCAAAACCTTGGGAGAGACTGACATGAAATTCTACAACTCGATCGGCCCCAACCCGCACGTCGTGCGCATGTTCGCGGCCGAAAAGGGCCTAACCCTGCCGACCGTCAGCGTCGATCTGCTCGCCGGTGAAAACCGCCAGCCCGCGCATATGGCGCGCAACCCGACCGGCACCACGCCGGCGCTCGAACTCGACACCGGCAAGTTCATCGCCGAAATCACCGTCATCGCCGACTATCTCGAAGAACTGCACCCGACCCCGGCGCTGATCGGCACGACCCCCGAAGAACGCGCCGAAACGCGCATGTGGACGCGCCGCATCGACCTCGGCATCCTCGAACCGATGACCAACGGCTTCCGCGCATCGCAAGGCCGCGGACTGTTCGAACCACGCATGAAGCTGGTCAGCCCCGAAGCCGCCGAAGAACTCAAGGCGCTGGCGCGCCACAAGCTGCTGTGGCTCGATAAGGAACTCGAAGGCCGCCAGTTCATCTGCGGCGACCGCTTCACGCTGGCGGACATCCTGCTGTTCGCGTTCATGGCGTTCGGCGCCGAAGTCGGCCAGCCGATCCCCGACGAGGCGAAGTGGGTCAAGGCCTGGTTCGAACGCGTCAAGGCGCGCCCGAGCGCAGCAGCCTAGTAAAGAGCCTCCGGCGGGCAGGGCCTTGGTCCTGCACCCGATTAATGCGCGCACAAGAACTATCGGGTGCAGGGCCAAGGCCCTGCCCGCCGGAGGCCCTTTTCCTAATGTGCCGCCGCCGTTGCAGCGGCGCGCGATGACCACAGGCAGGCGGCGGCGATGATGCCGCCGCCGAGCCAGATCGCCGGTGCCACACCTTCGCCGAAGAATGCCCAGCCGAACAGCGCCGCCCAGGGCAGCGCGGTGAACTCGATCGGCGCCAGCGTTTGTGCGTCAGCACGCGCATAGGCACGGCTGAGCAGCTGGACGCCGAGGTTGCCGAGCAGGCCGAGCAGCACGAACCACGGCAGCGCCGACAGCGCCGGCATGACGCGCAGGTCGGCGGGCAGGAACACCAGCGCCGGGGTCAGCATCAGCAGCGGCAGCAGCGAACCCATCAGCGTCACCACCACCGAGCCATCGGCGGCTGCGCGGGCGCGCAGCAGCACGAGCGCCACGGCGTAGGTCAGTGCCGCGCCGCTGACGGCGGCGAGTCCGAGCAGGCGCGCCTCGCCGCGGATATCGGCGCCCTGCACCGCCACCAGCACGCCGATAAAGCCGAGGATGCCGGCGGCGAAATTCTGCCAGCGCATCCTTTCGCCGAGCATCGCCCAGGCCAGCGGCGGCGTCAGCAGTGGTGCGGTGAACGACAGCGTGATCGCTTCGGCGAGCGTCAGCACCGTCAGCGACCAATAGAACAGGAACGCCGAGGCGGCGATCATCGCGCCGCGCAGCAGGTGCGCCGGTAGCATCTCGCGCGTCAGCCGCGGTCGCCCGGCGCCCCACCACACCATCAGCGCCAGCGCCGTGCCGAGCAGATAGCGCCCGATGACCACGATCAGCACGGCATGATCGTCGTTGAGATACTTGATCACCGCATCCATCGCGCACAGGAACGCCAGACCGGCTGCGCCGATCAGCATCGGCTTGAGATTGTGGCCGCGTGTCATAAGGTCGCCGGTGCGGCAAAGCGCTCGGTCAGGAAATCGGCGAGCGCCCGGACCTTTGCCGACAGCCGCCCGGCCGGCGGATAGACCAGCCGCAGCGCCGAGGTTTGCAGGCTATGGTCGGCCAGCAGGAGTTCGAGGCGTCCATCGGCGAGTGCCTTGCTGACGATGAAATCGGGGAGTTCGGCGAGTCCCAGCCCTGCGATGGCAGCGCCGAGCATCACCGTGCCATTGTCGGCGCGCAGGCGTTCGGGGCCGCGGAACTGCCGGAAGCCGTCGGGCGTCGAGAAGCGCCATTGGTCGGCCACGGGCACGTTGCGGTACAGCAGGCAGGGGTGGGCGGTCAGTGCCTCGGGCCGGTCGGGACGGCCATGCGCATCGAGATACGCCGGACTGCCGACGATAACGCGCGTCACCGGCCGCAAAACCCGCGAGATCAACCCCGAATCGGCCATCGTCACGCTGACCCGCAGGCCGAGGTCGACACCTTCGCCGACCAGATCGACGCTGCGGTCATCGAGCAGCAGATCGATATTGAGCGCCGGATGGCGCGCCATGAAGTCATAGAGCACCGGCGCCAGATGGTCGGTGCCGAATGCCAAGGGCGCCGACAGCCGGATGGTGCCGGTCAACGCGCCGCGCAGGCCGGCCACCGCTTCCTCGGCCGCACGGGCATCGTCGAGCAACCGCGTCGCCGCTTCGAGATAGGCAGCACCCGCCTCGGTCAGCGCCAGCGTGCGCGTCGTGCGATGGAACAAACGCGCGCCGAGCCGCGTTTCAAGCTCGGTCACGCGGCGTGACAGTTGCGATGTCGAGCCGCCCAGCCGCGCGGCAGCGGCGGTGAAGCTGCCTGCGCCTGCCACCGCCACGAACGCTTCCATATCTTCGAACCGACCCGTCATTGTTGCAAATTACGCAAGGAATATTCGCGCGCAAGCCCCTTTGTCGCATTCTCTGCAACGCTTAGATCGCGGCAACCCCATCAGGAGACTATAAATGACCAAAGTTCTCGTGCTCTATTATTCCAGCTACGGCCATATCGAAACGATGGCGCACGCTGTTGCCGAAGGCGCCGCCAGCGTCGCCGGCGTCACTGCGACGGTCAAGCGCGTCCCCGAAATCGTGCCGCCCGAAGTCGCAGCCGCATCGCATTTCAAGACCGATCAGGCCGCCCCCGTCGCCACCGTCGATGAACTCGCCGACTATGACGCGATCATCATCGGCACGCCGACGCGCTTCGGCAATATGGCGGCGCAGATGAAGAACTTCCTCGACCAGACCGGCGCGCTGTGGTTCCAGGGCAAGCTGATCGGCAAGGTCGGCGGCGTCTTCACCTCGACCGCTACACAGCACGGCGGGCAGGAATCGACGCTGCTGGCGACGATCAACGTGCTGATACACCACGGCCTGCTGATTGCCGGGCTGCCGTACAGCTTCCAGGAACAGATGTCGCTCGCCGAAATCGTCGGTGGTTCGCCCTATGGCGCTACTACCATCGCGGGCGGTGACGGCTCGCGCCAGCCCGGCAAGGTCGATCTCGACGGCGCGCGCTTCCAGGGCAAGCACATTGCCGAAACCGCTGCGGCGCTCAAAAAGGGCCGTGCGGCCTAAAGCTCGATCAGATGGTTCGGTAGCTCGTCGCTGTCGTCGGCGCGCGGTGGGAAATGCGCGGCAAGCGCCCCACCGGCGTGGCCGACGGCGGCGACAAGCCCGTCGGCGGTGCGGCCGGCCTTGATGCCGTCGAGCAGTGCAACAATCGTGCTGCCCCAGAATTCGGGCTCGACGCGTTCGTAGATCGCCGCATCGGCGACGACTTCGGCGATATGGTCGGTCATGCACGCGAAGATCAGCACGCCGGTGCGGTCGCGGGTGCGTTCAAGTCCGCGCGCCCGGAACTGCGCCAGTGCCTGATGATGGACACGGTCGCGCTTGATCGGTGTCGGCGTCAGCCAGGCGCCGAGGCGGGTCCACCACAGCAGTGCCGCCAGCCCCAGAAAAATCAGCAGCTGCACCAGCGCATAGGCTTCGAAGCCGCGCACCATGTCGAGCCGCGGGTCGCCGGTGCTCCACACCTCGACCGGCACCAGCCGCGCCGGATCGGCGCCGAGCAGCACCGCCGCGAGCGGCAGCACGAACGCCAGCAGCGCCGCCACCGTCAGCGTCGTGCCGATATAGCGATGCGGCTTTTCATCGACGATGCAGACGATTTCGCCGCTGGTCTTGAGCTCGGCCTGGGCCACGCCGCTTGACAGCGTGGTGCTGGCGAACTCGCCGACCTGTCGGACGACGCCTATGTCGAAGCCGGGGCGACCATTGCG
>CALDHQ010000353.1 GCA_937894055.1 uncultured Polymorphobacter sp. | reverse complement strand
CAAACGCTTCAAAATTAAATGTTCCATCATTGTGTCGGCAACCAAAATAGCCAGTGCCTATTTGCCAAATAACATCGCCACCTGGTTCTAAATGATACGGGCTTAAACCACCTTCGCCAGTATTATGTGCAAAGCCACCAATTTTTGCACCGCCATGGATATACGACGCCAGCTTGCCTTTCGCCGGCACGCGCACAAAGCGCGTCATGGCGCCGTCGACTACTTCATGGGCGGCTTTGCGCCGCCGCTGGGAATCGCCTTCCACATCGATGCAGTCGGCGTGCTGATGGCTCTGCTTATTTCATCCGCCGGTGTGATGGCGTCGCTCTATTCCGGCCACGCCCTGCCGGCCGAAGTGAGGGCGGAGAAGCATACACTGACGCAGGCGGGATTCCTGCTTTGCCAGGCGGGCCTGCTGGGCATGGTGTCCACGGGGGATGCGTTCAACGCGTTCGTGTTCCTCGAAGTGTCGTCTATCGGAACCTATGCCCTGATCGCGATCGGCGAGAAGCGAGACCGCCGGGCGCTGCCGGCCGCGTTCAACTACCTCATCATGGGAACGATCGGCGCGACTTTCTATGTCGTGGGCGTGGGCTTCCTTTTTGCCGCGACCGGAACGCTCAACATGGCGGACATGGGCTCACGGCTGGCGACGCTGGGCGACAGCTCGGTGGTTCAGGCCGGGTTTGCTTTCATCGTCGTGGGGCTTGGCATCAAGGCGGCGATGTTTCCGCTGCATGGCTGGCTGCCCGGCGCTTATTCGTATGCGCCTTCGCTGATCACGATCTTCCTTGCGGCGACAGCGACCAAGGCCTCCATCTATCTGATGGCGCGCTTCGTGTTCGACGTCTTTCCGGACGGCGCAGCATTCGGGCAGGGCTTCATCGCCTGGGTTCTTGCCCCGCTTGCGGCAACGGCGGCGATCGTCTGTTCGATCCAGGCTGTGTTCGAGAAGGAGATCCGGCGCATGCTGGCTTTCTCGTCCGTGGCGCAGGTGGGATTCATCCTGCTCGGTCTGTCACTGGCGACCGTTGCGGGCGCGTCTGCCGGTCTGTTCTATCTGGCGGCGCATGCGCTGATGAAGATGACGCTGTTCATGGCGCTGGGCGGCCTCGCGATCAGCATCGGCGCGCGGCGGCTAGACGAACTGGCGGGCGTGGCGCGGGATGCGCCTTGGTCCGCGGCGGCTTTCGCCATCGGCGCAGCCAGCCTGGCGGGCGTTCCGCTGACGCTGGGCTTTCTCGCAAAATGGCGGCTCGTGGCGGCGGCTCTGGAAGCTGGCCAGATATGGATCGTCGCCGTGCTTGCGATCGCCTCGCTGCTGACCCTGCTCTACGTCGGTCGCATGATCGAGGCGATATTCTTCCGCCCTGCGCCTGCGGGCGCGCCGCGTGCGCGCGAAGCGCCGGTGGGGGTGCTTGCACCGCTATGGGTTCTCGCCGGGCTAAGCCTCTGGTTTGGAATCGACGCTTCGCTGCCTGAGCAGCTTGCGAATGCCGCCGGGCAAGCGCTGATCGGAGGCGCGCCGTGAACGCAGGCGAACTCCTGATCTTTCTTGCGCTCGCAGTGCCGCTGTTCAGCCTGGTGACGACGCCGGTGCGCGCTGCGGCAATCATCCTGCCGATTTTGATCGTGCAGGATGTCGTCGGCGTCTGGGCGTTTCGCCGTACCTTCAGCCGGCCGGTGCTGGCGCTGTTGTTGCCGACCGCCGCGTTCGGGGTGCTGCTCGGCTGGGCGCTGGCGGCCTATGTGCCGGTGGCCGCGGTCGAGCTCATCGTCGGGTTGATTTCGGTATTGTTCGGCGGCTCGCGGCTGGCCAAGGCGTGGCAGCACCGCGCCACCGGCGTGCCGCACGGGCCGATACCGGGAAAATTGTACGGCGCGGTGTGCGGCGTCGCGGCGGGCTTCACCAGCATGGTCGCGCACGCCGGCGGGCCGCCGTTCCAGCTTTATGCCATGCGCCAGCGGCTCGACCGCGACCATTTCATCGGCACCAGCGCGATCTTTTTCGCGGCGATCAACTGGGTGAAAGTACCCGCCTATGTCGCGCTCGGGCAGTTCGACCGCGCCAATTTGACGGTGGCGGCATGGCTGCTGCCGATCGCCATCGGCTCGACGCTGGCCGGCGTCTGGCTGGTGCGCCGCGTGTCGGGCGAACGCTTCATCAACATCATCTATGCGCTGATGGTGCTGGTCGGCGCCAAGCTGATTTTCGACGGGCTGGCCGGACTATAACGGATGACCACATTGCCCTGTGTAAACACTGGACAGGCGTTGGCGGTTTACGTTAAGGTCAGCCCATGAACAGCGGTCAGCCCCGCGCACTTTGCGCCCTGCTTCGACTTACGCGCCCTTAGGCGCGTCGTTTCTGTTCGCCCCCAACGGGCCGCGATGGACATGCGCTTAAGGGACAAGACACCCCGAAACAGCGAACCCGAATCTTGAGGCACATGCCATGACCGATACCATCCGAATTTTTGACACCACCTTGCGCGACGGCGAACAGTCCCCCGGCTGCTCGATGAACCTCGAAGAAAAGTTGCGCGTTGCCGCCCAGTTGGAAGCGCTCGGCGTCGACATCATCGAGGCCGGCTTCGCCATCGCCTCCGAAGGTGACTTCGAAGCCGTCAGCGCCGTCGCCAAGCAATGCGAAACCGCCGTCGTCGCCAGCCTGGCGCGCGCTGCACTCGGCGATATCGATCGCGCCTGGGCGGCCGTCCGCCACGCCAAGCAACCGCGCATCCACACCTTCATCGCGACCTCGCCGCTGCACATGCGCGTCAAGCTCAACCTGACGCCCGAAGCAACGTTGGAGGCCATCCGCACCAGCGTCAGCCACGCGCGCAACCTGTGTGCCGATATCGAATGGTCGGCCGAAGACGCGACGCGCACCGACCCAGACTTCCTGTGCCGTGCGGTCGAAATCGCGATTGCCGCGGGTGCCAGCACGATCAACCTGCCCGACACCGTCGGCTATGCGACGCCCGAAACCTATGGCGCGATGTTCCGTGATGTCATCAAGCGCGTGCCCAACGCCGACAAGGCGGTGTTCTCGACGCATTGCCACAATGACCTTGGCCTCGCGGTCGCCAACACGCTGGCGGCGATCATGGGCGGCGCGCGGCAGGTCGAATCGACGATCAACGGCATCGGCGAACGCGCCGGCAACGCCGCGGTCGAGGAAATCGCCATGGCCATCAAGGTGCGCGGCGACATCCTGCCGTTCCGTACCAATGTCGTCAGCACCGAAATCACCCGCGCCAGCCGCCTTGTCAGCGGCATCACCGGCATGGCGGTGCAGGCCAACAAGGCGATCGTCGGTGCCAACGCCTTTGCGCACGAAAGCGGCATCCATCAGGACGGCATGATCAAGGACGCCGGCACCTATGAGATCATGACGCCCGACAGCGTCGGCCAGGGCGCGACCAACCTCGTGCTCGGCAAGCATTCGGGCCGCGCGGCGTTCCGCCAGAAGCTCGACGAACTGGGCTACAACCTGTCCGACAATGAATTCGGCGATGCGTTCAAGCGCTTCAAGGATTTGGCGGATGCGAAAAAGACCATCTGGGATGAGGACATCATCGCGCTCGTCGATGACGAAGTGCTGCGCGGCCATGACGCCATCCAGGTCGTCGAGGTCGAGATCTATTGCGGCTCGAACGGCCCGCAGCGCGCCATCCTGACGCTCAACATCGACGGCGAGGAGCACACCGCTGCGGTGCGCGGCAACGGCCCCGTCGATGCGCTGTTCAACGCCATCCGCAAGCTCGTGCCGCACGACGGCGCGGTGCTGCAGCTCTATCAGGTCCATGCGGTTACCGCCGGCACCGATGCACAGGCTGAGGTCTCGGTAATGCTGGCCGAAGACGGTCGCACCGTGCGTGGCACCGGTGCCGACGTCGACACGATGGTCGCCAGCGCGCGGGCTTACGTCAACGCGCTCAACAAGCTGATGGTCAAGCGGGGGCGCTCGGCGCTCGACGGTTTGGAGGCCGCGGGCTAGGCTGGCAACCGCGCTTCGAGCGCGGCGATCAGCGCGCCGACATCGGCAATCGCATCGAGTTCGGCCGCGCCGAGCAGCACTTCGAGGCTGCCGGCGCGGTCGAGTGCGACCAGCGGCAGCGGCCAGCCTGCCGCGTCCGGAAACGCCGCGCGGAAGTCGGGGCGGTGGTAGAAATCGACCGGCACGACCAAGCCGCGCAGCCAGTCGCGCCAACGCCGGTCCATCGCCACCAGCCCATAGGTCACCGCGCACAGGCTGCACGGATAGGTCCCGGGCGCGACAATTTTATGAACCGAATCGAGCAGACCGGCGACCAGTCCGGCGTTGGCGTTATAGACGAACACCAGCCGCATCAGCGCCGGCCGAACAGCTTTTCCAGATCGCCCTTCGCCAGCTTGACCCAGGTCGGGCGGCCGTGGTTGCACTGGCCGCTGTGCGGGGTGATTTCCATTTCGCGCAGCAGCGCGTTCATTTCGGCGACGGACAATGCGCGACCGGCGCGCACGCTGCCGTGGCACGCCATCGTGCCGACGACCGCGTCGAGCCGCTCGGTCAGACTGTGCGCGGCGTCGAACGCCGCCAAATCATCGGCGAGGTCGCGGACCAGCGCCACTGCATCGGTGGCGCCGAGCAGCGCCGGGGTGGCGCGCACCAGCACCGCGCGCGGCCCGAAGCGTTCGACCTCGAGCCCGAGCACGGCGAATTCTTCGGCGCGCGCCGCGACGCGGTCGGCGGCGATTTCATCGAGTTCGACGACTTGCGGCAGCAGCAGCGCCTGGCTCGCCGCCGTGCCGCCGGCGAGCGCCCGCTTCATGCGCTCCATCACCAGCCGTTCGTGTGCGGCATGCTGGTCGACCAATATCAGCCCGTCGCTGGTTTCGGCGACGATGTTGCCTTGGGCGTTGCGGGCTTTGATGGCGTAGTCGGCCATGTTGAGTTCGATCTCCAGCTTGCGGAGGCGGGGGGCGGGCTGGAGGTGGACGACCAGTTGCAGGGTGTTGGCGTCGGCTTCGGTGGGGTGAACCGCGAAGTAGAAGACTTTGCTGCCTTTGGCGCCTTTGGTCAGGTCGTAGACGGTGTCGCGGGTCACGCCGCCCATGGTGAAGCGCTTGGCGTAGAGGCGGCCGCGGGAGCCATCGCGGTAGAAAAGCGTGTAAACGGGAGTGGCTTCCTTGTTGAAGAGGGCCACGTGGATGGGGTGGGCGCCGAAGAAGGCTTTTTCGGTGACGCGGCTGACGCGGACGGTGCCGTCATCAAGGAAGACGATGATGTCATCAAGGCGGGAGCACTTGAAAAGGGCTTCGCCGCCGCGCTTCAGGCCGTAGCCGATGTAACCTTCGTCGCGCTGGATGTAGAGGGTCTCGGTGGCGACGGCAGCGGCGCTGGCGGCGACGCGGTCGAAGGTGGTGATCTCCGTTTTGCGCTGGCGGTTGGCGCCGTATTTCTTTTTGAGCTCCTTGAACCAATTGATGGTGTAGCGGGTCAGCTGGGCGAGGTGGCCTTTGACGGTTTCGATCTGGTCCTCCAGTCCCCGCAGGTATTCGTCGGCTTCGAAGGAGTTGAACTTGGAGATGCGCTTGATGCGGATTTCTGTCAGGGACTTGACGTCCTCGTCCGTGACCTCGCGGCGCAGGAGTTTCAGATAGGGTTTGAGGCCTTTCCAGATGGCGGCCATCACGGCATCCCAGGTGGTGCATTCCTCGATGTCCCGGTAGATGCGTTTTTCGATGAAGATCTTTTCGAGGGAGGAGAAGTGCCACTTCTCATCAAGGTCGCCGAGCTTCATCTCCAGTTCCTGGCGGAGCAGGTCCTTGGTCTGGGCGGCGGAGTGTTTCAGCAGCTCGCTGACGGAGAGGAAGGCGGGCTTGTCATCGCGGATGACGACGCTGTTGGGAGAAATGGAGACTTCGCAGTCGGTGAAGACGTAAAGCGCCTTCAGCATGTCCTCGGCCTCGGTCCCGGGGGCGAGGTGGATCAGAATCTCGATCTTCTCGGCGGTCATGTCCTCGACCTTGGCAATCTTGATTTTGCCTTTCTCGTTGGTGGAGAGGATGGACTCGATCAGGCCGCCGCTGGTGGTGCCGAAAGGGATTTCGGTGATGCGGAGCAGGCCTTTCTTTTTGGGGACTTCCTCAATGCGGGCTCGCACGCGGATCTTGCCGCCGCGGAGGCCGTCGTTGTATTCACTGGCGTCCATGATGGCGCCGGTGGGGAAGTCAGGAACAAGCGTGAACGGATTGCCGCGCAGGGCTTCGATGCAGGCATCGATCAGTTCATTGAAATTGTGAGGGAGGATTTTGCAGGCGAGGCCGACCGCGATGCCTTCCACCCCCTGGGCCAGCAGGATGGGGAACTTGGCGGGGAAGTTGACGGGCTCGGGATTGCGGCCGTCGTAAGAGGAGGCCCAGGTGGTGAGGCGCGAGTTGAAGAGGACGTCGAGAGCGAACTTGGAGAGCCGGGCCTCGATGTACCGG
>CALDHQ010000352.1 GCA_937894055.1 uncultured Polymorphobacter sp. | reverse complement strand
GGCTTCGGTGCCGGCCAGTCGCTGCCCGACTTCGGTGGTCAGGCTTTCGAGCAGCCGGTAGCCGGTGTCGCTGGCGACGGCCTGGTCGCGCAGCTTGGTCGCTGCGGCGACTGCGGTGGCATCGGGTGTCACCGGGGCGGCCCAGACCGGCGCGGCAAGAACGGCAGCCAAAAACAATGCACGCTTGAACATTTCGCAAATCCCCTTGAACGTCGGCCTATTTCAACGACTACGCCGCATTACGCAACGGCTGCCCGCACGCTTTCCGTCGCTACACTGGACCCGCGCCCCCTGTATCGGCTAGAGAGCCGCAACCCTTGCCCACCCCAGACTACGGAGCCATCCCCTTGGCCTATCAATACGCTTATGTGATGAAGGGCCTGTCGAAGGCCTATCCCGGTCAGAAGCCGGTGTTCAAGGACATCACGCTCAGCTTCCTGCCCGGCGCCAAGATCGCCGTCATCGGGCCGAACGGCGCCGGTAAATCGACGCTGATGAAAGTCATCGCCGGCATCGACAAGGAATATCAGGGCGAGGCCTGGGCGGCCGAAGGCATCCGCGTCGGCTATCTGGCGCAGGAGCCGCAGCTCGACCCGACCAAGACGGTGCGCGAAAACGTCACCGACGGCGTGCGCGGCGTCGCCGACATGGTGGCGCGCTTCAACGCCGTCGCCGCCGAAATGGGCGACCCCAAGGACGACACCGACTTTGATGCGCTGATGGCCGAAATGGGCGAGCTGCAGGAAAAGATCGACGCCGTCGACGGCTGGACACTCGATAACCAGCTCGAGATCGCCATGGACGCGCTGCGCTGCCCGCCGGGCGACGCCAGCATCGACCGGCTGTCGGGCGGTGAAAAGCGCCGCGTCGCGCTGTGCAAGTTGCTGCTCGAAAAGCCGGAAATCCTGCTGCTCGACGAACCGACCAACCACCTCGATGCGGAATCGGTGGCGTGGCTCGAAAAGCATCTGCAGGACTATGCCGGCATGTGCATTCTGGTCACCCATGACCGCTACTTCCTCGACAATGTCGTCAAGTGGGTGCTCGAACTCGACCGCGGCAACGCGATTCCGTTCGAGGGCAATTATTCGGCATGGCTCGAAGCCAAGTCGAAGCGCATGGCGCAGGAAGGCCGCGAAGACGAAAGCCGCGAAAAGGCCATCAAGGACGAACTCGCGTGGATTCGCTCGAGCCCCAAGGCGCGCCAGTCGAAGTCGAAGGCGCGCATCAAGGCATTTGACGAGCTCGTCGAGAAGCAGGCCAACCGCCGCCTCGGCAGCGCGCAGATTCTGATCCAGATTCCCGAACGCCTCGGCAATACCGTCATCGAAGCCAAGAACCTGACGAAGAGCTACGGCGACCGCGTGCTGATCGACGACCTCAGCTTCAGCCTGCCGCCGGGCGGCATCGTCGGCGTCATCGGCCCGAACGGCGCCGGCAAGACGACGCTGATCCACCAGCTGAGCGGCGCCCTGCGGCCCGATGCCGGTCGGGTGCTGTTCACCGGGCAAGACCTGACCCATGCCGACATGGCGGCGCTGAACCCGAGGCTGGTTTGTGGTCATCTGTCCGGCTACGGCCGCACCGGGCCCTATGCCGACAAGGGCGGCTTCGACCTCATCGCGCAGGGCTTCTCGGGGCTCATGTCCATCACCGGCGAACCCGATGGTCGCCCGCTCAAGCCCGGCCCCAACTTTGCCGATTCCGGCGCCGGCCTGCACTGCACGATCGGCATCCTGGCCGCCCTGCAGCAGCGCCAAAGTGGCGCAGATTGGGCAGGATGCCCCCCAGCTCGGCATCGGCAACTCCAAACCATTTCGCCAGCGTCGCCGCGTACTGGTCGACCGAGGTGGTCGGAATCCACCGCCCTTGCTGCTCCCACGGATCGCTGCCCACATCGTCCTCGCCGCCCAGCACCAGTTGCGGGTAGGTGCGGTGGTTGAAGACCAGGAACCCTGTGTCGACGCCGCAGGTCGAGCCTTCCAGCGTGACGTCGACCGTGTGCGCATGCCCGCCGAAGTGGTTGCCGGCCTCGAACAGCGTGACGTGGTGGCCACGCTCGGCCGCCACGGTGGCGGCAGCCAGGCCGGCCGGCCCGGCGCCCACCACCGCGATGCGCTTGGCCACCGCCACCGGCCGGTAGTGCAGCAGCGTCTCGTAGCAG
>CALDHQ010000351.1 GCA_937894055.1 uncultured Polymorphobacter sp. | reverse complement strand
ATATTTGGTCAGCGCCTGCACGCTCATGTCGATGCCGTGGCCGATGGCCGGAAACAGCAGCGGCGTCGCCCAGGTGTTGTCGAGCACGGTGACGATGTCGTGCGCGCGGGCGACCGCGACGATGGCGGGCACGTCCTGCACCTCGAAGCTCAGCGAGCCGGGGCTTTCGAGCAGGATGGCGCGGGTGTTGGGCTGCACCAGCGCCGCGATGCCGGGGCCGATCAGCGGGTCGTAGTAGGTCGTTTCAATGCCGAGGTCGCGCAGCGTCCGGTCGGCGAAGCTGCGCGTCGGTTCATAGGCGCTGTCGGTGACGAGCAGATGGTCGCCGGCCTTGAGCACGCTGAGCAGGGCGGCCGCAATCGCCGCGACACCACTCGGGTAGAGACAGGTGCCCGCGGCGCCGGGTTCGAGCTCGGTGAGCGCGGTCTCGAGCGCCCAGCTCGTTGGTGTGCCGCGGCGGCCATAATAGAGCCCGGCGTCAGGCGCCGCGATGCCGGCGTCGAGCGCCGCGAGATTGTCGAACAGGATTGTCGAGGCGTGCCAGACCGGCGGGTTGACGATGCCCGCACGGCTGGCAGGCGGGCGCGTCCAGTCGGCACGGCGGCCGGCCTCGGCGAGGCGGGTCGCCGGTGCCTTGTCCTTGCCGTCGTCCCCGGCCAAGCCCTTAGGCCGCGCCGGTGACCACGGGTGCGGTCGCCGAGCCGCCCCATTCGGACCAGGAGCCGTCGTAGACCGCGACCTTCTTTTCGCCGAGGACGGCAGCGCCGAACGCCAGCACGGCGGCGGTGATGCCCGAGCCGCAGGTAGCGACGGTGCGCTTCTTCAAGTCGACGCCGGCGGCATCGAATTCAGCGCGCAACGCGTCGCCCTGCTTCCAGGTGCCATCGGCGTTGAACAGATTGCCGAACGGCAGGTTGCGCGAGCCGGGGATGTGGCCGGCGCGCATGCCGGCGCGCGGCTCGGGTTCGGTCCCGGCGAAGCGTGCGGCGGAGCGCGCGTCGATAACCTGTTCGGCCTTGGTCTTCAGGTTTTCGGTCATCTGCGCCATGTTGCGGACGAGCGCGGGTTCTTCGAAAATCGTGAAGTGGCGGTGGCGGATGACCGGCTTGCCCGATTCGAGCCCGCGGCCTTCGGCCTGCCACTTGGCAAGACCGCCATCGAGGATCGCCACGTCATGCGCGCCGAACACGTCGAGCATCCACCACATGCGCGCGGCGCTCTTGAACGGCGAATTGTCGTAAACGACGATGCGGCTGCCGTCGCCGAGGCCGAGCGCCTGCATGCGGCTGGCGAACTTTTCAGGTCGCGGCAGCATGTGCGGCAGCGGGTTCGACGTGTCCGACAGCTCTTCGATGTCGACGAACACGGCGCCCGGGATGTGCGCGGCTTCGAATTCGGCGCGGGCGTTGCGGCCCGAATCGGCGGTGAGCATCGTCGCGTCGATGATGCGCAAGTCGCTCTTGCCAAGCTCGGCGGCCAGCCATTCGGTCGATACCAGCGGTGTCATGCGGGTGATTCCTCGTATAAAATCTGCGCCATGACATAGCGAGGCAAAGCGCCGCTGTCATGTTCGCAGTTTGACGAAAACGCCGCAGCTTACTACGGCCAAGCACCATGAACGACGAAAACCCCAGCGGCCTACAGCATTTGGGCCAGTCGAGCCGCTTGCCGGCATCGCCCGAGGCCGCACGGCTCGACTATCCGGCCAATCCGCGCGCCGGCACCGATTATCTGGTGCGCTTTGTATCGCCCGAGTTCACCTCCTTGTGCCCGGTCACCGGACAGCCCGATTTTGCGCATATCGTCATCGATTATGTGCCGGCGGCGACCATCGTCGAATCGAAGTCGCTCAAGCTGTTCCTCAGCGCGTTCCGCAACCATGCGGCGTTCCACGAAGATTGCACCGTCGGCATCGGCCAGCGGCTGGTCGCCGAAATGGCGCCGAAGTGGCTGCGCATCGGCGGCTATTGGTATCCGCGCGGCGGCATCCCCATCGACGTGTTCTGGCAGAGCGGCCCGCCGCCCGCCGGCGTATGGATTCCCGATCAGGACGTACCGGGCTACCGCGGCCGCGGCTAGCGCACGCCGGTCAGCTTGTGCGTTTGCAGCCCGAGCCGCCAGCGCGGGTGGGCGAGGCAATAGGCGATGGCTGCTTGCGTGTTTGCTGCCGCATCGGGGCCGTCCATCGGTTGCAGGAAGAAATGGTCGAACGGCAGCTCGGCGAAGGCTTCGGGCTGCGCTTCGGGTTCGGCCTGCGGATAGACCAGCTTCAATTCCTGCCCTGACCGCTGAACCAGCGATGCATCGGCCTTGGGGCTGACGCAGATCCAGTCGAGGTCCGGCGGTGCGGCGATGGTGCCGTTGGTTTCGACGGCAATCGCAAAGCCATGCGCGTGCAGCGCGTCGATCAGCGGTGCGTCGAGCTGGAGCAGCGGCTCGCCACCGGTGCAGACGATCAGGCGGTGTTCAGACTGGTCACCCCAGGCGGCTGCGGCGGCATCGGCGAGGGATTGCGCGGTCTTGAACTTGCCGCCGTCGGGGCCGCTGCCGACGAAATCTGTGTCGCAAAAGCGGCAGACGGCGGTGGCGCGATCGGCTTCGCGGCCGCTCCACAGGTTGCAGCCGGCAAAGCGCAGGAACACCGCGCGGCGCCCGGCCTGCGCGCCTTCGCCCTGCAGCGTCAGGAACAGCTCCTTGACCGCGTAGGTCACAGCGCCGGGTCCACGACCCCTGCGTCGGCGAAGCCCTTGGCGCGTAGCCGGCACGAGTCGCATTGGCCGCAAGGCCGGCCTTCGGGGGTCGGGTCGTAGCAGCTCCAGGTGTGCGTCAGGTCGACGCCCAGGCGCACGGCTTCGCGGACGATATCGGCCTTGGTCATTGCCGCCAGCGGGGCGTGGACGGTGAAGTGGCCCGTTCCCTCGGCGCCGGCCTTGGTCGCGGTGTTGGCGAGGTTTTCGAACGCCGCGATGAATTCGGGGCGGCAGTCGGGATAGCCCGAATAGTCGAGCGCGTTGACGCCGATGAACAGGTCGAACGCGCCCGCCGCCTCGGCCCAGCCGAGCGCCACCGACAGGAAAATCGTGTTGCGCGCCGGCACATAGGTGACGGGGATGCCGGGCTCGACACCGAGCTTGGGCACGTCGATATCGGCGGTCAGCGCCGAGCCGCCGAAGCCGCGCAGGTCGAGCGGCAGCACGATGTGACGCTCGGCGCCGAGTGCGGCGGCAACGCTGGCAGCGGCCTGCAGTTCGATGCGGTGGCGCTGGTTGTAGTCGATGGTCAGCGCCAGGATGCGGTAGCCGCGTTCGCGCGCGATGGCCGCCACGGTGGTGGAGTCGAGCCCGCCCGACAGCAGCACGACGGCGAGCGGTGCCGCCATGGTCAGGCGACCACCGCGAAGGTCTTGGCGCAGAACGCGCAATCGACGCCGATGTTACCGTCGGGGCCGCGCATCTGCACGCGCTCGGCTTCGGGGAAGCGGCGCAGCACGTCGGTGATGTGGGCGACCGAGCAGCGGCAGCCGCGCACCGGTGTCGGGGCGGGGGTGACGCGGGTTTCGTCCTCGTTGAACAGCCGCCACAGCAGCGATTCTTCGGGCAGCGTGACGTCTGTCAGTTCGGCCTCGGTCGCAGTGCCGGCGAGAATCGCGACATGTTGCCAGTCGGGGTGCAGCGGTGCCACATCGAGGCGTTCGGCGCCCGATTCGGCACGCGCCAGATGCTGGACGAGCAGCCCGCCGGCGATCCAGCCGCGGCCAGACGCGGCATCGGGGGCGCTGATGCCGAGGCGGATCAGCGTCGGCAATTGTTCGGACTGGGCGAAATAGTTGATCGCGGCGTCGGTCAGCGACGCGCCTTCGAGCGCGACGATGCCCTGGTAGCGTTCCGCTGCCGCCGTCGGGTCGAGCGTGATCGCCAGATGACCCTCGCCGAACAGCGCCGGCAGATCGAGCGTCGCGCCGGAGGCTTCGAGCGCCGCGAAACGCTCGGCGTCGAAGCGCAGGTAACCGCGCAGCGCGCCGGCATGATAGTCGCAGACCAGCAGGTCGACGGCGCCGCCGGTGCTTTGTGCCTGCAGCGTCATCTGCCCGGCGTCGCCGGTGGCGCCCGACTTGGCGTCAGGACGCAAGGTCGCGCCGAGCAGCGCCGTGAGCAGCAGCGCTTCGGCAAGCAACGTCGCCAGTACCGGCGGATAGTCATGCGCCGACAATATGGCGTTGAGGCTGGTGTCGAGCCGCACGATCTGGCCGCGCGCGTTGCGGCTGGTGACGCTGAAGCCCAGTGCGCGGTCGGCGCTGGGGGCGAGCGTGTCGGTCGGGTGCTTGGCCGCGCTCAAATCTTGCCCAGACACCAGAGCAGGATTGATTTCTGCACGTGCAGGCGGTTTTCGGCTTCGTCCCAGACCGCCGACTGTGGCCCGTCGATGACCGCGTCGAGCACTTCCTCGCCGCGGTGCGCGGGCAGGCAGTGCAGGAACACTGCGCCTGGTGCGGCGGCCGCCATCAGCAGCGGCGTCACCTGGAACGGCGTCATCGCGGCGATCTTGTCCTTGGTTTCGCTCTGGCCCATCGACACCCAGGTATCGGTGACGACGACCTGGGCGTTTTCGACCGCGGCCTTGGCGCTGCGCACCAGCTCGATATGGCCGCCGCGCGCGCTGGCGGTGGCGACGACCGCCTGATCGGGGTCATAGCCGTGCGGGCAGCCCAGCCGCAGTTCGAAGCCGAGCACGCTGGCGGCTTCGATCAGCGAATGCGCCATGTTGTTGCCGTCGCCGACATAGGCCCAGCAGGTGTCTTCGACGGGGCGGCCGAGGCGTTCTTCGACCGTCATGATGTCGGCCATCGCCTGGCATGGGTGCGACAGGTCGGTGAGGCCGTTGATGACCGGCACCGTCGCGGCGCCCGCCATGGTTTCGATGACAGCATGGTCGCCGGTGCGCAGCATGATGGCGTCGACCATGCGCGACAGCACGCGCGACGTGTCCGCGACGGTTTCGCCGCGGCCGAGCTGGGTGTCGCCGGACGCCGTGATGATCGTGCTGCCGCCCAATTGGCGCATCGCGAGATCGAAGCTGAAGCGCGTGCGCGTCGACGGCTTTTCGAAGATCATCGCCAGCATGCTGCCGGTCAGCGGTGCATCGGCGTCGGGCAGCGCCTTGGGTTTCCCGATACGCGCCGCCTTGCGGGCATGCGCATCATCGAGAATCGCCCGCAGGCCGGCGCGACCGGCGCCGGCAAGGTCGAGAAAGTGGCGCATCGCCTTACGCTGCCGCCGGGCGCTGGTACGCCGACGCTGCTGCCGACAGCTTTTCGACGCATTCGCGGATGTGGCTTTCGTCGATGATCAGCGGCGGCAGGATACGCACGACGTTGTCGGCTGCTGCCACCATCAGGATGCCGTGGCTGCGCGCATAGTTGACGAAGGCGCGGCTGTCGGACTTCATCTTGATGCCGAGCATCAGCCCGACGCCGCGGACGTCTTCGAACAGATCGTCATGGTTGGGGATCATCTGCTCCAATGCCTGGCGCAGGCGCGCGCCGATGGTGCGGACGCCTTCGAGGAACGCCGGTTCGGCGACGACATCGAGCACCGCTTCGCACGCCGCCATGCCGAGCGGGTTGCCGCCATAGGTCGAGCCGTGGGTGCCGACGACCATGCCGCTTGCGGCCTTTTCGGTGGCGAGGCAGGCGCCGACGGGGAAGCCGCCGCCGATGCCCTTGGCGATCGTCATGATGTCGGGCGTGACGCCGAAATATTCATAGGCGAACAGGTGGCCGGTGCGGCCGACGCCGCACTGGACTTCGTCGAAAATCAGCAGCGCGCCGTGCTTGTCGGCGAGGTCGCGCAGGCCCTGCAGGAAGGCCTTCGAGGCCGGACGCACGCCGCCTTCGCCCTGGATCGGCTCGACCATGAAGCCGCCGACGCTGTCGGCCAGCGGGCCCTTCATGAAGTCTTCGACCGCGGTCAGGTCATCGAACGGCAGCACGGTGAACCAGTCGGGCAGCGGCTCGAAACCGCCGCGCATCTTGTCCTGGTTGGTCGCCGAAATCGCCGTCATCGTGCGGCCGTGGAAGGCGTTCGAGAAGGTGACGATGCGGTATTTTTCGGGGTGGCCTTCGACGAACTGGTGACGGCGGCAGGTCTTGACCGCGCATTCGATCGCCTCGACGCCCGAGTTGGTGAAGAACATCGTGTCGGCAAAGGTCAGGCCGACGAGGCGCTCGGCGAGATGCGCCTGCGCCGGCACCTTGTAGAGGTTCGACACGTGCATCAGCGTCGCGGCCTGTTTCTGGATGGTGCCGATCAGGTGCGGGTGGCTGTGGCCGAGTGCGTTGACCGCGATGCCGGCGGCCATGTCGAGCCATTTGTTGCCGGCAGCGTCGAACAGATAGCAGCCTTCGCCGCGGACGGGTTCGACTTCGCAACGACCGTAAACGGGCATCAGGGGGGTAATGGCCATGGCTTCAACTCCGGCGGGCTTGCGCCAACGCAAAAAGGCGGCCCCATTGGCCGCCCGTCCATCCTGCGCCTTTAGCGAGTCTGCGAGGGCTTCTCAACCCCTAGCAAGTCCCCCGGCGCGTCGCGCGCCGGGGGAGGGGGAGGGTCAACGCAGCGCCAGCTCGTCGCCGAGCGCGCGGCCGACGGCGGGGCGGGCGCGGATGCGGTCGCGGAACGCCGCGAGCACCGGCCAGGCACCGAGGTCGATGCCGGCGGGCTCGCACCAGCCGAGCATGGTGGTCAGGTAGATGTCGCCGATGCTGAAGCTGTCGATCAGATAGTCGCGGCCGGTGAGGTGGCGTTCGAGCAAGTCGAACTTGGGCTGCAGGCGGATTTTGGCGAAGGCCTTGGCGTCGGGCGTCGAGGCGGGGTGGAACATCGGTACGAACACCGCGCTATGGACCTCCGAACACAGCAGGTTGAGCCATTGTTCGAGCGCGGTGCGCTGCGCGCTGCCGCGCGGCGGCGCCAGGCCGGCTTCGGGGCGCAGGTCGGCGAGATATTGCAGCACGACGGGGCTTTCGGTGATGACGCGGCCGTCATCGGTGGCGAGCGCCGGCACCTGGCCCTTGGGGTTGACCGCGAAAAAGTCGCTGCCGTCGGCGAGCGTCTTGGTCGATAGCGTGACCTGGCTATAGTCGGCGTCCAGCCCAAGTTCATAGAGCGTGGCGCGCGAGGCGAACGAGCAGGCGAGCGGGGCGAAATAGAGGCGCATGGCGGGTCTCCCAAGGCGTGGTTGATATTTATACCATTTCGCATTAAATTGAGTCGGTCAAGGAATTTCATGCAAGTCAGTACACAAATATGAACACCCCCGCAGCGCGCCCGCGCGGCCGCCCGCGCAGCTTCGATGCCGATGCGGCGATGGCGCAGCTGATCGATGCGTTCTGGCAGGGCGGTTACGGTGCGACGTCGGTCGATGACCTGGCGCGCGCCAGCGGGCTGGCGCGGCCGAGCCTGTACGCGGCGTTCGGCGACAAGCATGCGATCTACCTGTCGGCGCTCGACCGCGTCGGGCAGGGCATGGCGGCGCAGGTCGGCGCGTTGCTCGATGCCGAACCCGATCTGGCGACGGCGCTGCGCGCGGTGCTGCGTGCTGCGACCGATGTTTATCTCGATGGGCCGATGGGGCCGCGCGGCTGTCTGATCGTCTGCACCGCGACCGCCGAGTCGGTCGAAGATCCGGTCATCCGCGCCAAGCTGGCGGACGTGCTCGGTGCGATGGATGCGCTGGTCGCGGCGCGTTTCGAGCGCGCGCGGGTCGAGGGGAAGCTGGCACCGGGCATTGATCCGGTGCGGCGGGCGCCGTTGGTTGCGGCGACGATCCACAGCCTCGCGGTGCGCGCGCGCGCCGGCATGGACCGCGCGCTGCTCGAGACGATGGCCGACGAGGCGGCGGTGGTGCTGGCGCGCTAGCGCGCCGCCTTGACCATGTTGGTGACGGCTTCAATCACTACATCGGGCTGGTCGCGCATAAGCAGGTGACCGCTGCCGAGTACCATTTCGTTGCTACCGGCGCTCGATTTTGCGGCAAGCGCGTCATGCGCTGCCATCCACGCCGCCAGCTGCGCTTGCGCCTGTTCGGTGAGCGGGCCGGTGCCGCCGGGGGTCAG
>CALDHQ010000350.1 GCA_937894055.1 uncultured Polymorphobacter sp. | reverse complement strand
GGGTGGGGAAGTAGGGGTGCGGGCTTGCACGGGGGTTTGGAATCAATGGGTTGAAGTAAGGGGGCACGGGCAAAGCCCGCGCCGTCGGACGGGTTCAGCGGCTCGACAGCCGCTGCCCCGCCGGCCGGGCCGTGCGCGAGTCAAAGCGCAAGGTAAAAATCGCAAGGGCAATTTTTGCCTTGCGCTTTGCCGCGCATGCGCTACGCCCGCCTCGGGCCACGCCGCCCCAACGCGGCGCGAGCTCTCTGTGAGGAGAGAATACATGACTGAACGACCCAACGCGCTTCCGGCGCGCCCGTATTTTTCGTCTGGCCCTTGCGCCAAACGCCCCGGATGGTCCGCCGACCAGCTTGCCACCGAATCGCTCGGCCGCTCGCACCGCTCCAAAATCGGCAAGAACCGCCTCAAACTCGCCATCGACCTGACGCGCGAGATTCTGCGCGTGCCCGACACGCACCGCATCGGCATCGTCCCCGGTTCGGACACCGGCGCGTTCGAAATGGCGATGTGGACGCTGCTCGGCGCCCGTCCCGTCACCATGGCAGCGTGGGAAAGCTTCGGCGAAGGCTGGGTCACCGACGTGGTCAAGCAGCTCAAGCTCGATGCCGAAGTCGTCACTGCGCCGTACGGCGAGCTCCCCGATTTGACGCGCGTCCAGCAGGACCGCGACCTGTGCTTCACCTGGAACGGCACCACTTCGGGCGTCCGCGTGCCGAACGGCAACTGGATCCGCGATGACCGCGCCGGTTTGAACCTCGTCGATGCCACCAGCGCGGTGTTCGCGCAGGACATCCCGTGGGACAAGGTCGATGCGCTGACCTACAGCTGGCAGAAAGTGCTCGGCGGCGAAGGCGGCCACGGCGTGCTCATCCTCGGCCCGCGTGCCGTCGAGCGCCTCGAAAGCTACACGCCGGCATGGCCGTTGCCGAAGATTTTCCGCCTGACCTCGAAGGGCAAGCTCATCGAGGGCATCTTCAGCGGCGAAACCATCAACACGCCGTCGATGCTCGCGGTCGAAGACTATATCGACGCACTGGAGTGGGCGCAGCAGATCGGCGGTCTCACCGAATTGTGCGCACGTGCCGATGCCAATGCCGCAGCGCTCGACCGCTGGGTGCAGAAGACGCCGTGGGTCGCGCATCTTGCTGCCGATCCCGCAACGCGTTCGAACACCAGCGTCTGCCTGACGCTGCCGGGTGCGGATGCCGAAGTGCCCAAGAAGATGGCGTCGATCCTCGAAAAGGAAGGCGCGGCGTTCGATATCGGCGCTTACCGCGACGCTCCTCCCGGGCTTCGCATCTGGTGCGGCGCGACGGTCGAAACGCGCGACATCGAAGCGCTCGGGCCGTGGCTCGACTGGGCCTACGCGCAGGCCACCGCCGCCTGAACCATCCTCCCCTCCCGGCAACGGGAGGGGCCGGGGGTGGGTAGCGCGCGCATCGCACGCACCGCCCCCCCATTGAACCAGAACCCACCCCCAACCCCTCCCGCAGCGGGAGGGGAGCAGAGGAAGAAGATCATGCCCAAAGTTCTTATCGCCGATCAAATGTCGCCCAAGGCCGCCGAAGTTTTCCGTTCGCGCGGTGTCGATTTTGACGAAATCACCGGCCTGTCGAAAGAAGAGCTGATCAAGATCATCGGCAATTATGACGGCCTCGCGATCCGCTCGTCGACCAAGGCGACGAAGGACGTGCTGGCGGCTGCCACCAACATGAAGGTCATCGGCCGCGCCGGCATCGGCGTCGACAATGTCGATGTGCCCGCCGCTTCGGCGCAGGGCATCGTCGTGATGAACACGCCGTTCGGCAATTCGATCACCACCGCCGAACACGCCATCGCGCTGATGTTCGCGCTCGCCCGCCAGCTGCCCGAAGCCGATGCCTCGACGCAGGCCGGCAAGTGGGAAAAGAACCGCTTCATGGGCGTCGAACTGACCGCCAAGACATTGGGCCTCATCGGCTGCGGCAACATCGGTTCGAACGTCGCCGAGCGTGCCATCGGCCTGAAGATGAAGGTCATCGCGTTCGACCCGTTCCTGACGCCCGAACGCGCGCAGGACCTCGGCGTCGAAAAGGTCACGCTCGACGAACTGCTGGCGCGCGCCGATTTCATCACGCTGCACACGCCGCTGACCGATTCGACGCGCAACATCCTGTCGGCCGAAAACATCGCCAAGACCAAGAAGGGCGTGCGCATCATCAACTGCGCGCGCGGCGGGCTGGTTGACGAAGTGGCGCTCAAGGCGGCGCTCGACAGCGGCCAGGTTGGCGGCGCGGCGCTCGACGTGTTCGTCGAGGAGCCGGCGAAGTCGTCGCCGCTGTTCGGCACGCCGAACTTCATCTCGACGCCGCATCTCGGCGCCTCGACCGATGAAGCGCAGGTCAATGTCGCCATTCAAGTGGCCGAGCAGATGGCCGATTTCCTGCTGACGGGCGGCGTCACCAACGCGCTCAACGTGCCGTCGCTGAGTGCCGAGGAAGCGCCGCGGCTGCGCCCGTACATGAAGCTTGCCGAAGAGCTCGGCTTGCTCATCGGCCAGCTCACCGAAAACGTCACCGGCGTCACCGTCGAAGTCGAAGGTGCGGCGGCTGAACTCAACATCAAGCCGATTACGGCGGCGGTGCTGACCGGGCTGATGAAGCCGTTTTCGGACACGGTGAACATGGTCAACGCGCCGTACATGGCGCGCGAACGCAACATCGAAATCGCCGAAGTCCGCCACGAACGCGACACCGACTATCACACGCTGGTGCGCGTCACCGTCAAGACCCCCGACGGCGAGCGCTCGGTTGCCGGCACGCTGTTCGGCAACCGCGAGCCGCGTCTCGTTGAAATCATCGGCATCAAGGTCGAAGCCGACATGCACGGCCCGATGCTGTTCATCGTCAACGAGGACAAGCCGGGCTTCATCGGTCGTCTCGGCACCGCGCTCGGCGAAGCCGGCGTCAACATCGGCACCTTCCACCTCGGCCGCCGCGCCGCGGGTTCGGAAGCCGTGCTGCTGCTGTCGGTCGATACCAAGATCCCCGAAAGCCTGTTGTGGACGATCTGCCGTATTGATGGCGTGAAGCAGGTCAAGGCTCTCTACTTCGGATGAACGAAGTAACGGCCGGCCTGCTCCCCGAGGGGCTCCGCGACCGCCTGCCGCCGCAGGCGGAAGCGGCGGCGGCATTGCTGCGCGGCGTGCTCGATACCGTGGCGAGCCATGGTTACGAGCGCGTCCAGCCGCCGCTGGTCGAATATGAGGAATCGCTGACCGGCCGCGTCGGTGGCGAAAGCGGCGGCAACGCCAAGCTGCTGCGCTTTGTCGATCCGGTGACGCAGCGCACGCTGGCGCTGCGCCCCGACATCACCGGCCAGGCCGGGCGCATCGCCACGACGCGGCTGGCGCATTACGCGCGGCCGCTGCGGCTGAGCTACGGCGGGCCGGTGCTGCGCGTGAAGGGCACCCAGCTCAATCCCGAACGCGAGATGATCCAGGCCGGTGCAGAGCTCATCGGCAGTGACGGTGTTGCGGCGGTCACCGAAGTTTTGCTGCTCGCGGTCGAGGCACTGCAGTCGGCGGGGCTGGAAACGCTCAGCGTCGATGTGACCTTGCCGAGCTTTGTCGGTGCGCTGGCGGCGGGACCGTGGCCTGTCGCGGCGGACAAAATTGAAGCCGTCCATGCCCTGCTCGACGGCAAGGACGTTGCCGGGCTGCGCGCCGCAGGTGCATCGCACTACGAGCCGTTGATTGCCGCCAGCGGTCCCGCCGAAGCGGCATTGGCCGCCTTGCGCGCGCTGCATCTCGGCGCAGCATTCGAAGCCCGGCTCGCCGATGTCGCCGACGTCGTCGCGGCGTTGCCCGCCGATGTGCGCGTCACGCTCGACCCGACCGAACGCCACGGCTTCGGGTTCCAGTCGTGGATCGGCTTTGCCATCTATGCACCCGGCGTGCGCGGCGAAGTCGGCCGCGGCGGCGCCTATGCCATCACGCATCCCGATGGCCACCGCGAAACTGCAGTGGGCTTTTCGCTCTATGTCGATGCGCTCGTCGATGCCGGGCTGGGCCTGAGCGCAGCGCGCCGTATCCTGCTACCGGCAGGGACATCGCGGGCCGACGCGGCGAAATTGCGCGCTGCCGGCTGGTCGACCGTCGCGGCGCTGACCGATGATGCCGATCCGCACGCTTTTCGCTGCACGCATCGCTGGAACGGTGTAGAGGCGGTCGCGATCAAGTAACGACCCCGCCCTTTCGGGGGACAGGTAAAAAGGGAGCCGTCATGGCCAACGTCGTCGTAATCGGCGCCCAATGGGGCGATGAAGGCAAGGGCAAGATTGTCGACTGGCTGTCGGCGCGTGCCGATGTCGTCGTGCGTTTCCAAGGCGGCCACAATGCCGGCCATACGCTGGTCGTCGGCGACCAGACCTATAAACTGAGCCTGCTGCCGAGCGGTATCGTGCGCGGCACATTGAGCGTCATCGGCAACGGCGTCGTGTTCGACCCGTGGCACTTCAAGGCCGAAGTCGAAAAGCTGCGCGGCCAGGGCGTCACCATCACCCCCGAAAACCTGCAGATTGCCGAGCAATGCCCGCTGATCCTGCCGCTGCACAGCGACCTCGACGGCGCCCGCGAAGACGCTTCGGGCGCTGGAAAGATCGGCACGACGCGGCGCGGCATCGGCCCGGCGTATGAGGACAAGGTCGGTAGGCGAGCGCTGCGCGTCTGCGACCTCGCGCATCTCGACAAGGCGGGCCCGCAACTCGACCGCCTGCTTGCGCATCACAACGCACTGCGTGCCGGTTTCGGCATCGGCCCCGTTGACCGCGATGCGCTGGTTGCCAGCCTTGAGGAAATCGCGCCGTTCATCCTGCCGTTCGCGGCGCCGGTGTGGGTGACGCTCGGCGACGCCCGCCGTGCCGGCAAGCGCATCCTGTTCGAAGGCGCGCAGGGCGTGCTGCTCGATGTCGATCACGGCACCTATCCGTTCGTCACCTCGTCGAACGTCGTGGCGGGTTCGGCGGCAGCGGGCAGCGGCATGGGACCGGGGTCGCTCAACTTTGTGCTCGGCATCGTCAAGGCCTACACCACGCGCGTCGGTTCAGGCCCCTTCCCCACCGAGCTCGATGACGCCATCGGGCAACGGCTGGGCGAAGTCGGCCGCGAGTTCGGTACGGTGACCGGGCGCAAGCGCCGCTGCGGCTGGTTCGATGCGGTGCTGGTGCGCCAGGCGGTACAGGTCAGCGGCGTCACCGGCATGGCGCTGACCAAACTCGACGTGCTCGACGGGCTCGAGGAGCTGTGCATCTGCACCGGCTATGAGCTGAACGGCAAGCGCCTCGACCATTTCCCCGCGCATGCCGCCGACCAGGCCGCGGTGGTGCCGATCTACGAACGCTTCGAAGGCTGGAGCCAGTCGACCGCCGGCGCGCGCAGTTGGGCCGATTTGCCGGCGCAGGCGATCAAGTACATCCGCCGCATCGAGGAACTGACCAACTGCCCGGTGGCGCTGGTCAGCACCTCGCCCGAACGCGACGACACGATTCTGGTGCGCGACCCGTTCCTCGACTAGGCCGCGATTTGTGCGTTAAGGTGGTGCCGCTGAGCGGGAGGGCACCATGGACGCAGCGCGGCATCTGGAGCTGATCGAGGCCGAATACTTCAAGCTGCAGGAAATCGTCGAGGCGTTCGACGCCAAGGCGCTGCAGTTCAAGGGCTGGAGCGTCACGGTGACGCTGGCGGCGGCCGCCACCGCGCTGGTGACCGAGAAGCTGACCAATGATCAGCGCGTCACGGTGCTGGCGCTTGCGGCGTTCGGGTCATTCGCCTTCTGGCTGACCGAAGCGATGTGGAAGCTGTTCCAGCAGGCGTTCTTCCACCGGCTGCGCAACATCGAGGCGGCGTTTGCAAATGACACGGTGGCGACACTCAAGCCGCTGCAGATCAGCAGCGAATGGAAAAAGGCCTTCGCCCACCAGAAGTTCGGCAATTTCTGCAAATATGCGCTGAAGCCGAACACCTGGCTGCCGCATCTGGCGGTGTCGGCGTTCTGCCTCGGCACCGCGCTCTACCTCGCCTATTGCCCGCTCGCCACGCCGCGGACGCCGCCGCAAACCGCGCTAGCGCAGGCCGCCCAGCCCTAGCCCGATCGCCAACGTGCTGTTCCAGCGGCGCACCATGCCGGGCACCAGGAACACGTCGATCAGCCACCACACCCAGGCAATCGCGCGCATCGCCCAGCCGAGCGTGGCGACGACGCCGCCGCGCGCGGTTGCCTCGACATTGGTGAAGCTCGAGACGCCGAGCGCGGTTTCATAGGTTTCTGTCGTGCTGTGCGAGCCGAAGGCGAACGCCGCAATCATCAGCGCCCAGCCGCCGACGTGCAGCGCCATCATGTACCAGCCGGTCTTGCCGGCGCTGGCATAGAGCCGGTGCGCGCCGAACAGCCCGAGGAAGAACCACAGCAGATAGGCGACGCCGGTCGATTTGCGCTTGTCTTCGTACGCCGTCAGGTTCGCGGTTTCAGGCTTGGCGGTTTCGCTCATGGCAGTTCCCCTTACGGCTTTGACGGTTCGATCAGGCTCGCCGGGATCAGCCCCTGATTATTGCGTCGCCGCACCATCACATAGGTGTAGGCACCGTCCAATAGCCACCAGATTGTCATGCCCCAGACCAGCAGGTCGCCGATCCAGCCGAGCAGCGTGTTGGGGGCGAGCAAGACCGCCGTGACCGCGTTGCCGAACTCGGCATTGCTGACCTTGCCGCTGCCCCATGCGGCAATCGCCACCATCACCATGCCGGCGAGGCTGAGCCCCAGCATGATCAACGCGCTGCGCTTGTAACCAAGGTAGAAGCGGTGCACGCCAAAGCGGCCGAGGAAGAACCACAACACATAGGCGGCGATGATCGAGCGCTGCTTGCCCTCGAACGTGTCCAGAAGATTGTCCATGCGAAGCTCCGTCGACTGGCGTTGCGAGGCGATTGTGTCGCAGTCGCCGCCACAAGTCGAGGGGGTGTCTCAGTCGTCGTCGAGCACCAGCCGCGGCACCGATTTCGGGTCCTTGAGCGCCGCACCGCGCCCCGACAGCGACGGATTGGTCATGAAATAGCGGTGCAGGTTGAACGCCGGCCCGGCGCCGTGCAGCCGCGCATAGCTGCCGTCGCTCTTGAGCTGCCACGATTGCTCGGTGTCCTTGAGGTTCGCCAGCATGACCTGGTCGAGCACCTGCGCGTGCACCGTCGGGTTTTCGATCGGCACCATGACCTCGACGCGGCGATCGAGGTTGCGCGGCATCCAGTCGGCCGAGGAGATGAACAGCTTGGCCTTGCGCGACGGCAGGTCGTGGCCATTGGCAAAGGCGAAGATGCGGCTGTGTTCGAGGAAGCGCCCGATCACCGAGCGGACATGGATGTTTTCCGACAGCCCCGGCACGCCCGGCCGCAGGCAGCAGATGCCGCGGATGATCAGGTCGATTTCGACGCCGGCACCACTGGCTTCGTAGAGCTTTTCGATGATGCCCGGATCGACCAGCGAGTTGAGCTTGGCCCAGATCTGCGCGGGCTTGCCGGCCTTGGCATTGGCGATTTCGGCGTCGATCAGGCCGTAGATCATCGGCCGCATGGTCAACGGCGCCATGCCGATTTTCTGCAGATTGTTCGGCTGGACATAGCCGGTGATGTAGTTGAGCACCTGGACCGCATCGCGCGCCAGCACCGGATCGGCGGTGAAGAACGACAGGTCGGTATAGATGCGCGCGGTAATCGGGTGATAATTGCCGGTACCGAAATGCACATAGGTGCGGATATCGGCGCCCTCGCGGCGGATCACCATCGACAGCTTGGCATGCGTCTTGAGTTCAACGAAGCCGTAGACGACCTGCACGCCGGCGCGTTCGAGCGCCGCCGCCCACATCAGGTTTTGCTCCTCGTCGAAGCGCGCCTTCAACTCGACCACCGCGGTCACCGACTTGCCGGCTTCGGCGGCATCGATCAGCGCGCGGACGATCGGCGAATTCTTGCCGGCGCGGTACAGCGTCTGCTTGATGGCGATGACATCGGGGTCGGCGGCCGCCTGGCGCAGGAACGCCAGCACCACGTCGAAGCTCTCGTACGGGTGGTGGACGACAAGGTCCTTGGCGCGGATCGCCGCGAAGCAGTCGCCGCCATG
>CALDHQ010000349.1 GCA_937894055.1 uncultured Polymorphobacter sp. | reverse complement strand
CAATGCGGCGGTATCGGCTTCGGGATCGGCTTGGGCCGCCAGATCGGCATCGGCTGCGGCAATCGCGGCTTCGCTGTACGGCACGCCGACGCGGCTGAGCGCGCGCAGATCGCGGCCCATGTCGTGCGCCTTGAGGTCGTTTTCGGCGAGGAAGGCGTAGGGCGGCATGATCGATTCCGGCACCACGGCGCGCGGATCGGTCAGATGCTGGACATGCCATTCGTCCGAATAACGCCCGCCGGTGCGCGCCAGATCAGGCCCGGTGCGCTTTGAACCCCATTGGAACGGATGGTCGTACATGCTTTCCGCCGCCAGGCTGAAATGGCCGTAGCGTTCGACTTCGTCGCGGAACGGCCGGATCATCTGGCTGTGGCAGTTGTAGCAGCCTTCGCGCATGTAGATGTTGCGTCCGGCGAGTTCGAGCGGCGTGTAGGGCCGCACGCCCTCGACCTTTTCGACGGTCGAGTCGATCCAGAACAGCGGCGCGATTTCGACGATGCCGCCGATTGTCACCACCACCAACGACAGCACCGCGAGCAGCGTGACATTGCGTTCGATCTTCGTGTGGTCGAAGAATTTGCTGGCCATGTCAGGGCTCCTTATTCGGCGGGTGCAGCGACGGGGGCGAGCGGACGATCGGTCGCCGCGTCATACGGCGTCTCGGTCATCGGCGCCTCGTCGCGCAGCTTGCCGGCGATGGTCATCCAGATGTTGTAGGTCATGACCAGAGCGCCGCTGAGGTAGAGCAGCCCGCCGGCAGCCCGGATGACGTACATCGGGAACATGGCGTGGACGACTTCGACGAACGAATACACCAGGTAGCCGTCGGCGCCGTATTCGCGCCACATCAGGCCCTGCATGATGCCCGCCACCCACATCGCCGAGGCGTAGAGCACGATGCCCAGCGTCGCCAGCCAGAAGTGCCAGTTGATCATGCGCAGGCTGTACATGCGCTGGCGGTTCCACAGGCGCGGCGTCAGATAATAGAGCGCCGCGAAGGTGATCATGCCGTTCCAGCCGAGTGCGCCGGAGTGGACATGGCCGATCGTCCAGTCGGTGTAGTGCGACAGGCTGTTGACCGTCTTGATCGACATCATCGGGCCTTCGAAGGTGCTCATGCCGTAGAAGGCCAGCGCCAGCACCATCATGCGGATGATCGGGTCGGTGCGGATCTTCTCCCAGGCGCCGTTGAGCGTCATCAGGCCGTTGATCATGCCGCCCCATGACGGCATCCACAGCATGATCGAGAACACCATGCCCAGCGTCTGCGCCCAGTCGGGCAGCGCGGTGTAGTGGAGGTGGTGCGGACCGGCCCAGATGTACAGGAAGATCAGCGACCAGAAGTGGATGATCGACAGCCGGTAGCTGTAGACCGGGCGTTCGGCCTGCTTGGGCACGAAATAATACATCATGCCGAGGAAGCCCGCGGTCAGGAAGAAGCCCACCGCGTTATGGCCGTACCACCACTGCGTCAGCGCGTCCTGCACACCGGCGAACGCCGAATACGACTTCGACCCGAGGTAATAGGCCGGAATCGCCAAGTTGTTGACGAGGTGGAGCATCGCCACGGTGATGATGAACGCCAGGAAGAACCAGTTGGCGACATAGATGTGCGGTTCGCGGCGCTTGACCAGCGTACCGACGAACACCGCGAGATACGAAACCCAGACGAGGGTCAGCCAGAGATCGACATACCATTCGGGCTCGGCGTATTCGCGCGCCTCGGTGATGCCCATCAGATAGCCGGTCGCGGCGAGCACGATGAACAGCTGGTAGCCCCAGAACACGAAGCGGGCGAGGCCGGGGAAGGCCAGTCGGGCACGGCACGTGCGCTGGACGATGTAGAAGCTGGTGGCGATCAGCGCGTTGCCGCCGAACGCGAAGATGACCGCCGACGTGTGCAGCGGCCGCAGCCGGCCGAAGGTGGTATATTCGAAGCCGAGGTTGAGTGCGGGGAACGCCAGCTGGCAAGCGATGTAGAGCCCGGCAAGGAAACCCGCGAGGCCCCAGAACACCGTGGCGATGACACCCCAACGGATCGGGTCGTCGTCGTAGAGTGTCTGGTCGGCCGGGGTTTTGAGGATGCCGTTGGCGATGCCGTAGAAATCGCCGCTGCGCAGCGTCACCACCGCGACGAGGAACGCCGCTATAGCGACAATCAGCATGTGGACCGCGAAGCCGCTGTCGGCGGCAAATGCCATCGCCATCAAGGCGAGCAGCGACAGGAAGAACCATCCCGCCGACTTGACCATAATTCCGCTCATTGGCCTAGGCCCCCGTTTGCAGTGCTACGTGAACGCGCTTCAGATAGTCCGCCAATGCCTGTTATTTCGCAAGTGCGATATACGGGTTTTCCCCTATTGGCTGCATCCGCAATGGCGTGGGGGGGTGTTGGCCTGCCGCGCCGCGTCGCCGGTGCCTCGGCGCTGGCAACTGTGCGCCGTACCGCTATAAGACCTCATGGCTGAATTGGTTCCAGAAGCAGGCATGGTGCCGGCGACGCGCGAGGTGCTCGAAGACAACCGTCTTCGGCGCGACTTCGTCGACGATGTCGTCGCGGCGCTCGAAGCCGATGACAGCGACGGCGCACGCGCGCTCGCGGCACCGCTGCACCCGGCCGACATCGCCGACCTGTTCGAACTGATTCCCGCCGCCTACCGCCAGCCGCTCGCCGAAGCGCTCGGCGACACGCTCGACGCCGACGTCATCGCCGAAATGAACGACTGGGTCCGCGAGGCGCTGCTCGACGTGCTCAGCGCCAGCCAGGTCGCCGATGTCGTCAGCGAGCTCGATACCGATGACGCGGTGTCGATCGTCGAGGAGCTCGACCCCGACGAACAGCGCGAGGTGCTGCGCGCGCTCGACCCCGACGACCGCGCCGCCATCGAGGAAGCGCTGAGCTATCCCGAGGAATCGGCCGGCCGCCTGATGCAGCGCGAGCTCGTCGCGGTGCCCGAGCACTGGAGCATTGGCCAGGTCATCGACTTTCTGGGGCTGGCGCCCGACCTGGCCAGCGATTTCTGGGAAATCTTCGTTGTCGATCCCGGCCACAAGCCGATCGGCACGATGCGGCTGTCATGGGTGCTGACGACGCCGCGGTCGATTGCCGTCGCCGATGTCATGCAGCGCGAACAGTCGCTGATTCCGGTCGACCTCGATCAGGAGGAAGTCGCGTTCCGCTTCCAGAAATACGCGCTGATTTCCGCCGCGGTCATCGACCCGGTCGGGCGGCTGGTCGGCGTCATCACCGTCGATGACATCGTCCACATCATCCAGGACGAGGCCAGCCAGGACGTGCTGCGCCTCGCCGGTGCCGGCGACGGCGACATCAACGAGCCGCTGCGCAAGACGATTCCGGTGCGGATGTGGTGGCTGCTGATCAACCTCGGCACCGCCATCCTCGCGTCGAGCGTCGTCGCGGCGTTCGAAACCACCATCGCCAAGCTGGTGACGCTGGCGGTGCTGATGCCGATTGTCGCGGGTATGGGCGGCAATGCCGCGACGCAGACGATGACCGTCACGGTGCGCGCGCTCGCCACCAACCAGCTGACCTCGTCGAACTCGCTGCGCATGATCGGCCGCGAGCTGGCGATTGCCTGCGCCAACGGGCTGGGCTTCGGCATCCTGATGGGGATTGCCTGCCAGCTCGTCTATCACGACACCGGGCTGAGCCTCGTGCTGTTTGCCGCGATGGCGATCAACAGCCTCGTCGCCGGGCTGTCGGGCGTCATCGTGCCGCTGGTGCTCGAACGCTTTGAAATCGATCCGGCGGTGACCTCGACGGTGTTCGTCACCACCATGACCGACGTCATGGGCTTCTTCTCGTTCCTCGGCCTTGCAGCGCTGTTCGGGCTGTCGTCAGCCGGTGGATAACCGCCTCAGCCGCAGGTCACCGTGCCGCTGCCGGCCTTGCTGATCTTGCACTTGGCACCGCCCGCGACGCGTGCATCGCCCGAGCCGGCAATCGAGATATTGGCGCTCGTCGTCGCATAGGCGTCGATATCGCCCGACCCGGCAATCGAGGCGCTGAGGCTGGTGCATTGCAGCTTGCCGATGTCGACGTCGCCCGAGCCGGCGATATCGACATGCGCCGCGCCGCAGCGGCCGGCGGCATCGACATCGCCCGACCCCGAAATCGACAGCCTGACGGTGCCCGCGTCAACCGACGGGAAGCGCGCTTCGCCTGACCCCGAGATGCCGGCGGTGAATTCGGGGACCTTGATCTGGTTGACGACAACCGACCCTGACCCCGACAGATCGACGCTGCGCAACATCGGCACGGTGACCGCGACCTTGATCTTGCCGCTGTTCCAGCTGACGCCCCAGCTGCCCTTCTTCATGCCGATGCGCAGCGTGCTGCCATCGACGCGGATGTCCATGCGGTCGAGCGTGTCCTTCGACGCCTCGACGCTGACGCTCGGGGTCTTGCCGGTGGTGACGGTGATGTCGGCCGAGCCGCTGCTCGCCAGCCGGTCGAAGCTGCCGACCGGGAAGCTGCGCTGATCGGCGTGCGCGGCGCTGCCGAGCAGCAATGCGGCGACCAGAGCGATTTTCGAAGCGTTGGACATGGCGATCTCCTCAATTCGTGTATTGTGCAAATAATACACTCGTTGCAGCGTCTGTCCAGTATGAAAGTTCAGCCGCAGGTCGCTTTTCCGCTGCCGATTGCCGACACGGTGCAGCGCGCGCCGCCGCTGACGCCGACATTGCCGGCGCCGGTAATCGTCACCTTGGCGCTGGTCGTGGCAAAGGCGCGGATGTCGCCCGAGCCGGCGGTTTCGGCGACAAGCGTCGCGCAGCGCAGCCGCGCAATGTCGATATCGCCCGACCCGGTCGATGCTGCCTTGGCGTCGCGGCAGCGGCCGGCGGCGACGATGGTGCCCGATCCCGCCGTGCTGAAATTTGCCGCCTGCACGTCGATGGCCGCCACATCGATACGCCCCGGCCCCGCCAGCGTCGCGGTAAAGCCCGGCGCCGCAATGCGGTTGATGCTGACGGCGCCGGCGCCGCGCAGCGCCACATGGTTGATCATCGGCACGGTGATGCGCAGCCGGATACGCACCGCGCCGGTGCTCAGCCCGCCGCGCAGTTGCGGCGCGACGTCGAGGATGCCGCCCTCGTCGCTGACCTCCAGCCGGTCGAGATCGGCGCGCTCGCCCTGCGCTGTGACACCGACGGCCTCGCCGGTAACGATGTCCACCGCCGCAATGTCGGTCAGGCGGATGCTGTCGAAGCGGTCGACGGCAAAGCTGCGCTCGGCCGCCGACAGTGCCGATGCACCGCCCAGCTGGAGCGCCAGTGCTGCAGCGATTGCCGCCTGCCTGCCTGAAATCTGCATTCGCGCTCCGTTCCGGACTGTCAGTTTTGGCCCAAATTGCTGTTACACGAACATGTTGCCCAAACGAAGCGGCATCGTGTCGGCGGCGGCATTGGACTTGACGCCGACATGCCAATAACGGACATGTCGCCCGTTAGTTCACGGGGAAGGCCAAGCCATGCGTCTCAAAAACATTCTTTCAACCGCGGCGCTCGGCGTCGTGCTCGCCACCGGCCTCGCCAGCTGCGGGCCGACCGACTATTCATCGGTGACTGTGCTCGCCGAACCTACACCGGTTGTCGGCACCACCTTCGCGTGGAAAGAGGTCGCACCGTCGACGCAGCAGGAAATGTATCCGGGCATCGATAACCCGATTTTCCGCCAGCGCGTCGAGCAGGCGTTCAACACCGCAATGGCGGCCAAGGGCTACCAGCAGGTGGCCGACGCCAAGACTGCCGATCTGGTGCTCGCCTACCGCGTCGGCGTCCAGGCCAAGAGCCAGCTCGATGTCCAGACGACGCCGGGCGGCTATTATGGCGGTGGCCCGATGATGTGCGGAGCCTTTGGTTGCGGCGGCGGCTGGGGCTGGGGCTATTACGGCCCGCCGCAGACGTCGGTGACGCAGGTCAACTACACCGAAGGCGGACTGATGCTCGACATCATGGCGGGCAAGACCGAAACGCTCGAATGGCGCGCGCTCTACAAGAACCGCGTCACTGCCAGCACGGCGACGCAGGCGAGCCTCGATGAAATCGCGGCGCGCGTCGTCCAGTCACTGCCCAACGCCGGCGGCATGCCGGCGACGCCCGCGAAGAAGTAACCGCGGCAAGGCAAAAGAAAACCCCCGGCAGCGCGCGCTGCCGGGGGTCTTTTTTTGTCCGGGTCGAAAGGCTCAGGCGGCCTTGAGGACCTGTTCGATCTTGAGCTGCGCTGCCGGCTCGTCGATGTTTTCCATCGCGGCGAGTTCGCGCGCCAGGCGGCCGATCGCGGCTTCGTAGATCTGGCGTTCCGAATAGCTCTGTTCGGGCTGGTCTTCGGCACGGTGCAGATCGCGCACCACTTCGGCGATCGAGACGAGGTCGCCCGAGTTGATCTTCGCTTCATATTCCTGCGCGCGGCGCGACCACATCGTGCGCTTGATGCGCGGCTTGCCCTTGAGCGTGGTCAGCGCTTCGGTCAGCGTCGCCTGGCTCGACAGCTTGCGCATGCCGACGCCTTCGGCCTTGTTGGTCGGGACACGCAGGGTCATGCGCTCTTTTTCGAACCGCAGAACATAGAGTTCGAGCTGCGTACCGGCGATTTCAGAGCTTTGGACCTCGACCACCCGGCCGACGCCATGCTTGGGATATACGACATAGTCGCCGACAACGAAGCTGAGCACTGTGGTGGCCATGCGGAGAAATCCTTTCGTTGTGGACAGTGATCCCCGACCGCGAAGCGCCATCCCCGCCCGAAACGGGTGGCTGGCAAATCAGGTCGTTGGAATTCCTGCCCGTGCCTTGCAATAAATAGCGTCAAATCTGGCTGTCTGTTTGCCTGCAGGTCGGGCAATCAGTCAGCCGAACGAATCTGCGAAAATGTTATCGCAGGCGCTATGTAACAGAAAAATGACTCTAATTCCATGCCTATATGGCACAGCGCCGCTACCGGTGGTGGCCCGACCGGGGTGCGCGCACGAACTACAGCATTGCGCGGGGCAGCCCGCGCGGGAGTCTCAGCTCTCGCCGGGCTTGTCGGAGAAGAACTTCTCGAACTTGCCGTCGACGCCCTTGAAGGCATCGGCATCGGGCGGCGTCTCGCCCTTGACGGTAATGTTGGGCCAGCTCGCCGACAGGCTGGCGTTGAGCTCGAGCCACTTTTCAAGGCCTGATTCGGTATCGGGCAGAATGGCTTCGGCCGGGCATTCGGGTTCGCAGACGCCGCAATCGATGCATTCATTGGGGTTGATGACGAGCATGTTCTCGCCTTCGTAGAAGCAGTCGACCGGGCAGACCTCGACGCAATCCATATACTTGCACTTGATGCAAGCTTCAGTGACCACGTACGTCATCGTCAAATCCCCCGTTGGGTTAGGCTATCGTTGGGCAATTGCTAGACGTGCGCGATAGCCGCCGTCAATGGGGCAATCTGGCTTTTGCAGCCTTTCGGCGGTTCAGCCTGCCGCGGCAGTCTGGCGCAGGTCGGTGTAGAGCCGGCTGGCCTCGACATAGGGCCGGCGGGCGTCGGCCAGCCCCTCGACGCGCACCACCACCACTTCGTCATTGTGCGGGAAACTGACCACCGATCCGGCACGGACCAGCGCCGAAGCGCGGTCGATGACACGCCCGTCGAGGCGCAGATAGCGGCTTTCGCACAAATGCTGCGCGGCGCTTCGCGATTTCGTCAGACGTGCAAACCACAACCATTTGTCGATCCGCAATCCCTGACCATAGACCAAGTGGGGGGTTCCTTTCTGCTTAGTGCGCGGCGCTGCGCGCGGGGTGATCCGCCAGTTTGGCGAAGGGCGAAAAGCTGGGTGGCGGTACGGCTGCCGGGGTGGCGCGCGGCGTCCGCGCCCCGCCCCAGGCAAACGCCTGGTTGCCATCGACCGAGCGCAGCCGGTAGCCGAGCCCGCGCATCAGCCGGACAAAACCGTCGGGGCGCAGGCCGATGCTCGCGACCCAGGTGGCATCGGGCACGAACGGCGCGCGGCCATCGCGGATGCCGTGGACGGCGCGGGCCAGCCGGTCGACCATGTCGATGCGCACCGCCTGTGCGCCGACGCTCATGAAACCCGCGACATCGTAGAAGCCCGGCACGACATCGGCGCCGACATCGATGGTGACGCGCCCCGGCGCCGGTGGCGGCGGCAAGGCGTCGAGCCCAAGCGCGCTGCGCTGTGCCACCGCCCACAATGCCAGCCGCCAGCGCGTCGGTTCGGGACGCAGCAGCTGATCGATGAACACATGCGCGAAGCCGAGCCGGACGCGGCATTGCGCCAGCAACCGGCGGTCACCGCTGGTCAACGCGGCGATCTGCGCGGCCACCGCATCACGGCGCAGGCAGCCCATGGTTTCGACAAGTTGCACGACCAGCCCGCGCGCGGCGGGTGAAAACTGCGAGGTCAGGCCCGCCAACTGCATCAGCGGCGCGAGATGACGCGACCGCACTGCCGCGACCCAGGCCTTGAGCCGCGCGGCGATGCGCGCGCGGTCTTCGGGGCGCTTGGCGGCGACATCGGCATCGACGTCGATGCGCGGGTTGAGCGTGTCGCGCCCGGCGTGCAGGCTGGCGACGCGTGCGCCGTTCCAGGTGATGGCGGGCGGCAGCGTGCCGTTGAACACCAGTTCGAACGCGCTGTCCGCCGACGCCACCAGTGCTGCGGCGCGACGACTGAATTCGGCGGGCAAATGGCGTTCGGCAGCGGCCAGCAGCAGCCGCTTTTCGCTGGCGCGCGCGCTCGGGTCGGCGGCAAAGCGGAAGCCGTTCAACTTGCCGATCGGTTCGCCCTCGACCGCGACGGTGCCGTCATCATCAACCGCAACGCGCAGCGCGCCGCCGCGCATCTTGAGGTCGCGCAGCAGCAGCCCCGTGCGGCGATCGACAAAGCGCTGCGTCAGCGCGGTATGCAGCGCGTCCGACAAGCGGTTTTCAAGGTCCCGGGTGCGTTCGGCCCAGTGTGCGGCATCGCCGAGCCAGCCCGGGCGGTTGGCGATATAGGTCCAGGTCCGCACGCCGGCGATGCGGTCGGCAATCGAGGCGATATCGCCCGCGACGCTGTCGAGTGCGGCGACTTCGCTGCCGATCCAGCCCGACGGCAGCTTGCCGTCACCTTCGGTCAAGTGGCGGAACACCCGGCCGACCAGCCGCGCATGCGCTTCGGCACCGGTCTTGCGGTAGTCGGGCAGGCTGCATGCGGCCCACAACCGCGACATGCCTGACCGCACGCCGTGGGCGCGTTCCATCGCCCAGGGCTCGCCGGCCAGCCGCTTGAGCACGCCAAGGTCGATGGCTTCGTCGCCGCGCACCAGCTCATTGACCGGCGGCCGTGCTTCGAGCGTCGCGACCAGCTTGGGCATCGAGCTGAAATCGAGCGCCGCGTTGCGCCACACCAGATGCGACAGCGGCGCGAAATGATGGCCTTCGATGCGCTCGATTTCCTCGGGCTCGAACGCGGCTGCGCCCTCGCCGCCCAACTGGACGATGCCGAAGGTGCCGTCGCGCTGGTAGCGGCCGGCGCGGCCGGCGATCTGCGCCATTTCGGCGGGCGTCAGCCGGCGCTGGCGACGGCCGTCGAACTTCGCGAGGCTTGCGAACGCGACATGCGCGATGTCCATGTTGAGCCCCATGCCGATGGCATCGGTGGCGACGAGGTAATCGACCTCGCCCGACTGGTACATCGCGACCTGCGCGTTGCGGGTGCGCGGGGAAAGGCTGCCCATCACCACCGCCGCGCCGCCCATCTGGCGCCGCAGCATTTCGGCGAGCGCATAGACCTGCGCCGCGGTAAAGGCGACGATCACCGAACGCTTGGGTAGCCGCGACAGCTTGCGTGGCGGCGTGTAGGTCAAAGTCGAAAACCGCGGGCGCGTGATGATTTCGAAATCGGGCAGCAAGCGGCGGATCAGCGGCCGCAGCGTTTCGGAGCCGAGGATCATCGTTTCGGCATAGCCGCGCGCGTGCAGCAGCCGGTCGGTGAAGACATGGCCGCGCTCGGGGTCGGCGCCGACCTGCGCCTCGTCGATGGCGACGAACGCTACGTCGCGGTCGTTCGGCATCGACTCCACCGTGCACAGGAAGTAGCGCGCGCCCTCCGGCACGATCTTTTCCTCGCCGGTAATCAGCGCGACATGCGCTTCGCCCTTGATGGCGACGACGCGGTCATAAACCTCGCGCGCCAGCAGCCGCAGCGGGAAACCGATCATGCCGCTGGCGTGGCCGCACATGCGCTCGATCGCGAGGTGGGTCTTGCCGGTGTTGGTGGGGCCAAGGACGGCGGTCAACCGACTGCCATGGGGTGCCGGGGTCGCGACCGGCGGACGTTTGAAGGCAAAAGCGCCGCTCACGTCCCCGCCTTACGGAGTAGACCCGGGCAGTGGCGGGCCGAAAGCCTGAGGAAGCTGCGTCGTGGCATCGCATCCAATACAAGGCAGAATCAACATCTAGTAGCTTACATACTCTGACTCGCGATTCAAGTGACCATATAAAGACACTCGCTTCATCGCAATCCGGCCGCTTCCGGGGGCTGGTGCGGTTGACTTGGGCCCCGGCGTTGGACAGGTTTCGCCGCAATCGGGGGAAAACGGCGGAGACAGGGTGTTGTACGAGCCGGGGGTACGAGAATTTGACGCAGTGACCGCGACGCCGGCAGGCCGTGCCGCGCCGCAATTCGCACGTAATGCCGGTGACGGCTGGGCCGCACGTTTGCGCCGCTTCGGCATCGACAAGATGGGCGTCGATGTCAGCCGCTTCGATCTCAGCAATTTGCGCGACGTCGATTTGCGCGTCGATCTCGGCCACCGCATCGGCACCCGCGACTGGTGGCTCGGCGCTGCCACCATAACCTTGCTGTGCGCGCTGGCGCTGCGCGGCGGCTGGAGCGTCGCACCGCTGCCGGTGCCGGCGCGCGCGCCCTATACCGCCAGCCAGGTCGAAGACGCCGCGCCCGATGCCATCGGCCCGCTGGCGCTCGGGGCCGTAACCGGCCGCTACGCGCCGCCGACACGCATGGCCGAGGAACTCGCCGAGGCCCCCGAGCGGCCGCGCATCGAGGC
>CALDHQ010000348.1 GCA_937894055.1 uncultured Polymorphobacter sp. | reverse complement strand
TGGGGCGGTCGCCTTGACGGTTTTCAGGAAATCGATGAATGCGGGCTTGGCGGCGCCGACGAGGGCGCCCGGGCCGGTGAGTTTGAAAAACCACATCGCCCCTTGGTAGGGCACCATGGCGCCGAGAATGCGGGTCTGCGCCGGATCGGCCGAGGGCAGGTCAACCAGACTGACCGTGAGCCCGATGGCCTGAATCGTGGTGATGGAAGCCGCCAACTCGCCCTCGGCAATCGGCGCGAGGCCCACCTGGCCGCGCCAACGGTTAACGTTCGCCAAGTCGCCCCCGACGGCGCCGGGAAACGCGGTAATCGAGAGATCGGCGCTGGCCCCACCCTCCCCTGGGACCGTGAAGCTGCCCTTGCGCATCGCGCCGAGCGGCTTGGCCGTCCAGCCGGCCGGGGGCGTCCAGGTCAGGATGTCGGCGTGGATGAACCCGACCCGCGCGGCAGGGTCGGTCCGGGAGCGGGCGAGTTGCAGCATCGCCGCACTGGCATCGACACAGGTGACTTCAGCCCGCGGATGAAGGCGGAGCAGCTCGGCGAGGAAGCGGCCGTCGCCTTCGCCGAGGATGCGCGCACCACCGGGGATCGGGTCATTGAGCACGACCAGTTCATCGGAAACCTGGCGGCGCTGGGTGTTCTGCAGCGCCAGGCTGTTGGTCAGCTGATCGCGCGCCAGTGCCAGGTCTTCATGCGAGATGAAGCCGAGCTCGAGTGCGGCAGCGTCGAAATCGACCCCGCGCTCGGCGCGATGCGCTTCGACACGCCGCGTCTGGTCATCCGACAACATGCCAAGCCGCAGCAAGGCGTCGCGGATGGGCGCATCTATCGCGCCCGAGCCATCATCGACCAGCAGCGTCGGGTGCGAGGTTTCTGGAGTCATGGTCATTGCGCGGGCTGCCAGTTAGCGTTGCTATGTTGCGGGCCAAAGCGCCCGAAGATGCGCCGGATCAAGCCACCGGCACGACGGCGGCGGCCGTCGGCGATGACTGCAAGCACCGGCACCTTGCCTGCAAACGCCAGATCTTCGACACCGCGCACCCGCCGCGCCATCAGCTCGCTGAGCAGCGCCACGACGACGCCCAGCAACAGGCCGAACATCAGCGAAAGCACACCGATCAGCGGCATGTTGGGGAAGGTCGGGGTGTTCGAGCCGACGACATCGCCCAGCACGACCAGGCCCGATTCAGAGACGTCGGCTTCAAGCCGCAAGTCGGCGGCACGCGCCGCGGCCTTGTCGTAGCGCGCCTGCAACATCGCCACTTCGCGCTGCAGCTCGGCCAGCTTCGACAGCTGCGTCTGCATCGCCATGACGCGCTGCTTCTGCGCTTCATAGTCAGCCTCGAGCTGTGCGTAGCTCGCCTGCGTGTAGCTGCCGACACCGCCGCCGACTGCCCGCGCCTTGGCGGTAGCGCGCGCGATTTCCGACTGCAGCGTCGAACGCCGCGTGATCAGTGCCTTGTAGCTCGGATGCGCCGTGCCATAGAGGTCGCCAGCCTGCTTGATCTGGTCGTTGACCTGCGCCAGCTGCGAGGTCAGCGCATCGACGCTGCCCGAGTTGTTGACCGCCATCTGCGACGAGAACTGCGCCTGCGACACCGAGCTGCGCGCCGCCAGCAGCGCCTGCTGCAGCGCATCGAGCTTGGCGTTCTCAGGATCGACGCCACCGGGTGTCACGACGATGTTGTTGGCCTTTTCGAACTCGGACTTCTTCGCTTCGGCGGCGACAAGCGCGCGCCGCTCCTTTTCGGCCTGTTCGCGGTACCATTCGGCATTCCGGCTGGCGGCGTCGGTGCGGAACCGCAGCGTCGCATCGATATAGGCTTCACGCAGCATGGCCGCGACGTTCTTTGAAATCGTCGGGTTGGGCGACGTGTAGGTGATTTCGAGAATGTTGCTGGTACCGAGCATTTGCGCTTCGGTGCCGGCGATAATCCGTTCGGCCGCCCAGCGACGCATGTCGCCGACGCCACCGGTTTCGGCCTGCCACTGCGAAATAATCTGCGGGTTCGACGTAAAGCCCAGCTTGTCAACGACTTCACCGACGACGCGGTAGTCCTGGATGAGCTCGATCTGCGTACGTGTATAGGTACGCAGAATCGTACCGGCGATCATCTGCCCGGTCACCGGATCGGGCTTGATGACGTCGAGCATGATGCGCGCCGATGCCGGATAGCGCCGCGGCAGCTGCGAGCCGACAGCCAACGCCACCGTCACGCAGCTGAGCATGATCGCCAGAATCATCCAGCGTCGTGCCAGCAGAATGCGAAAGAACTGTACGATGCTCATTGAGAATCACTCCACGTCGACAACGCGCGCGTCCGGCAAATGCCGTCTAGAATCGGCTGACTAGACTAGAAAAGCTTTTCCTTGAAGACCAATACGTCCTTGGGCTGAACTTGTGCATCAAGTTTCGCATCGACTTCCTTGGCGTTGCCGCGGACCAGCGAAACCTTCTTCTCCGAGCCCAGTGCCGTCACACCACCGGCAGCCGCCAGCGCTTCACGCACGGTCATCCCCGGCGTGATGGCGATCGGCCCCGGCCGCAGCACCTGGCCCTGGACATAGACGAACTCGGCGTCGGGGACGAAGATCGTGTCGCCGGCTTCGAGATACGGATCCTTGTCAGGTGAACCACGCACCAGTTCGAGCGTGTCGAGTTTGATCTCCTTGCCGTCCGAAGCCCGGCGCAGATAGACCGTCTGCGAACCCTGGATCCAGCCGGCCTTGAGCAACACGTCGAGCACGCGGTACGGCTTGTCGAGCGGATAGAGCCCGGGTGCCCCGACCTTGCCGGCAACGCTGACGACGCGGCTCGAGTAGCCGAGGATTTCGATGTTGACGATCGGATCCTTGTAGAAGTTGCCCGCGATCAGCTTGCGCTTGATCAGCGCGGCCAGCGACACGTTGGTCTGGCCGGCGGCCTGGATCGGACCGATCATCGGCATGACGATGGAGCCGTCATATTTGATGCGGGTCTTCACGCTCGCTTCGGGGGCACCGAACACGGTGATATCCAGCGCATCGTCAACGCCCAGCACATAACCGGCGACCGGCGCTGACTGCGCCGAAGCCACCGTCGCCATCGCGCCAAAGGCCACGAAAAGCGCAACGACAGCCCATTGTGCCAATCGGCCCAGCTTCGAAATACTAGCAGCCACCGTGTTCACTAAACCCTCCATGCCGTCAGATACCGTAGGAAATCAGGATACCCGCCGTTGTGTCCTTGTAGTTGTAAATGTTCGGGTCCGCATTACGATTCTGTTGCGAAACATAAAACGACGTCTGCATGTTGCGAATCGGGTTCCAGTTGACGCTCAGGCGCACAGTATTGAACCGATCGTTCTGCACCTGGTTGCTGGGGGGCGTTGGGAGGTTGCTCCCGACCTGGTCCTCATAGGTACGCAGCGAGGTAGATCCGGTCAGCGCCGTCGAAAGCGTTGAACTTAGCTGATAGGATACGTTCGCCGAAAAGGCCTGCTGCACAAAATACAGTGCCGTGCCGGTATTGGGCGACGAAGAGGCATTGCGCGTGGCGTTTATGCTCGCCGAAAGTCGCGACGGTGGGGTGTAATTGACGCTGAGTCCGTAGCCAAGATTGCTGGTCTTCTGCTGACCCGGCACATTGGGATCGATGCTCACCCGCGAAAGCGATGCATCTGCAGAAAACTGCGAGGTTAGCGAACGCGAATATTTGACACCGAGGTTAGTGATTTTAACACTGCGCGTCGCGCCAGTCAGAAAGATTGGCTGGTTGGGGTAATCATTGCTCGACAGCGTGCCAAACAGCGAAACCACACCCAGCGTCGGTCGCGCATAACCGAGGCTGACCGAATAGCTGTTGCTGGTCAGATCGGAGATCATGCGCGTGACTTCGTCATTGGTCGACTTGGCGTAGCGGTAGCTGGCCGTCGGCGTGAAACCACTGATGCCGCCGCAGCTCGCCGAAGCGCCAAAACTCCGCGTGGTCTGGGTATTTGGCAAGATACCTTGCTGAAGGGCTATCGGGGTCGTCGCGTTGGGATTGCTTTGCGCCTGCATCCAGCTGCCGTTCACCGAGCCGGTGCAGGACGACCCGGCCGCCAGATTGACACCGCCGGAGAACGCCAGCCGTTGCCGGTTGAAGGCGCTGTTGGCCGTATAATAGTCCTTGCCGATCATCGCCGTCGCAAACAGTGACTGGCGGCCGACCGGCAGGTTTACCCGGCCGTTGATCGTCGGCGTGAAGCGGAAACTGCTGCGGCTTTGCCCCGCCGTAGGCTGCTTGTTGTCGGGCAACCGCCGATAGTTGCTGTCATAGACGCTGAGCAGCGACGCGCTTATCGAATAGCCCAGATTGGGCAGCGGCAGACCGTTGAAGAACGCGCCGGTCGGATTGTTGACTGGGTTGCGCTGGTCGACCTGGAACAGGTCAGCTTCCGAGGCCCTTGCAGCCGCCGTTGGCCGCGGCGTCGGTGCCGCAATCGGCGGTGCAACCGGATCGGTCTGTTGCGCCGCAGCAGGCGCCGTCAGCATCAGGCCCAATGCCGGCGCCAGCACACCGGCGCAACGCTTCAGAAACATCCCGCATTCCAGCATTTACAAACCCGTGTTCCCAGCCTTGATGGCGATTGAGCATCACCTAGCACGCTGCCCGCCAGCACGGCAACCTGCACGGTAGGCGATGCCTGCCGATCATTGCCTGTCACATTCCGCCCCTACCAGGCCGGCACGACCAGCAATGACGGAAGCATCAGCATCAATAACGACCCATAGTCCAACAGCTTGCAATGATTAAGGCCAACTGAGCCCTTGCTAATTCGGGGCCGCGCGCCAAACTATGCAACTTGTCGCACCCTGCATCCGGGTGCGCTGCAGATTGACAGGAACGACCATGGTTTTCAAACGCTGGCTCCGGGGTGGCAAGGCCGACGACGAAGCACCGGCCGGCTATGTCGTGCCGCAACGCAGCAGCCCGGCCCACGCCGTTGTCGACCCTGGCTCGCGGCAGCGACCGGCATTCCTTGATTCCATCCTGCAGGGCGAAGGCCCCGAAGGCGCCAATGTCATGCTGCCGCGCTTCAAGGCGTCGGCATCGGACGATATCCAGACATCGGGCGAGGATCCGAAACTGGCGCGTGCACGGCTGGCGTTGCGCGACGCGCTGGGCGCTTCACAGCCCGTTACCAGCAGCGATCGTTTTGCCGGGCGCCATGACGCGCTGGGGCAGTTGATTGCAGCGATCGAGCAGCAGCGCGTGCATGTCGTGATCTACGGCGAGCGCGGCATCGGCAAGACTTCGCTGGTCCATGTCTTTGCCGATACGGCTCGGCAGGCGCGCTACCTCGTCATCTACGGCACCTGCGGCACCGAAGCGCGATTCGACGACATGTTCCGCGCGTTTGCAGCGCGCATCCCGATCCTGTTCCACGGCAGCGTCGTGCCCACCGCGGCCGAGACCGAACATGGCAAATACCTTGATTCGCTGCTGCCCGAAGGCAGTTTCGGCCCGCGCGAGATCAGCGACCTGTTCGCCGACATTGTCGGCACCCGCATCATCCTGATTCTCGACGAATACGACCGCGTCGCCGACCCGTCATTCCGCCGCGACGTCGCCGAGCTCATCAAGAACCTGTCCGACCGCGCTGCGCGCGTGCAGCTGGTCCTGACCGGCGTCGCGTCGAACCTCGACGAGCTCATCGGCTATGCACCGTCGATCCGCCGCAATGTTGTCGGCCTGCCGATGCGGCCGCTGACGCTCGCCGAGGTGCGGTCATTGCTCGCCATGGGTGAAACTGCCGCCGGGCTGCATTTCAACGATGAAGCCACGTCGCTGATTTCGGTCATGGCCAATGGCTCGCCCTATCTGGTCCGGCTGCTCGGCCACCGCGCCGCACTGATGGCGCTCGACCAGCGCCAGACGCTTGTCGACGAAGGCCATGCGCGCGCCGCTGTCGAAAAGGTGCTGGGCGACTGGAACGCCAGCTTGCCGCTCCGCGCGCAGACCATCCTCGCCAGCAGCGCCGCACAGACGGAATGGCCTTTGCTTGTCGCGGCCGCCAAGGCCGGGATGGCGTCGGACGGCTGGTTTACCGTCGATGAAGTCGCGGCCGTTCTGGGCAGTGCCAACCCGTCGGCAGCCATCGAGCGCAGCTTGCGCAGCTTCGTCGGCGCCAACAACATCATCGAGCTTGTCGACACCGGGCATGAACACCGGTTTCGCTTCCGCTATCCCGGCGTAGCATCGATGTTGCTGATGTCTGCTGCCATGGCCGGATTGTCGAGCTGAATTCGGTCCGGAAACGAATAACGACGCCATGCAAAATGTTGTGATGACAGTTGGCAGCAAGCAGTTTTGCCTATACTGCAGCGCACAACAGCCGTTCTTGGCTCGGGTAGCAGGAGAGAGGTAATATGGGCACAGCCTCTCAGTCGGATCCACCGGCGTTGCGGCCGCGTGTTTCGGTTATCATCCCGCACCTCAACATGCCCGAAATGCTGATGCGCTGCCTCGATTCCGTGACATCGCAGCGCCTCGACCACGGCCTGATCGAAATCATCGTCGTCGACAACGGGTCGAATGTTTCGCTCGATTCGGTCAGCGCCGCCTACCCGCAGGTCACGATTTTGCACGAACCTAAGCCGGGCCCAGGCCAGGCGCGCAACCTCGGCATTGCCGCCGCCAACGCGCCGGTGCTGGCGTTCATCGATGCCGACTGTCGCGCCGCACCTGGCTGGCTGGCGGCCGCGGTCGAAGCTGTCGAGCCCATGCCCAACACGACCGTGGTCGGTGGCGACGTGCGCATCGACTTTACCGACCCCAAGCATCTGACGCCGATCGAAGCCTATGAAGCGGTGTTCGCCTTCCGGCAGCAATTCTACATCAAGACGCGGCATTTTTCGGGGACCGGCAACCTCGCGATGGGAGCCGCCGTCCACAAGCAAGTCGGACCATTTGCCGGCATCGAAATTGCCGAGGACATGGATTGGGGCCAGCGCGCGCACCGCATGGGCTTTGTCACGCGCTACATACCCGGCATGCGGGTCTATCACCCTGCCCGCAAGGATTTCTCCGGCCTCGCCAGCAAGTGGCAGCGCCATATCAGCCATGAATTTTACCTGCACCGCGAAAACAATCGCTCGATGCTCCGTTGGCATTTGATCAGCTTTGCCGTGCTGGGCTCGATTTTTATCCATGGCGCTCGCATGTTTACGTCGCGTCGGCTATCGGGATTTGGCAACCGTATGCGGGGACTGACATTGCTGGTTCGGACACGTTGGTATCGCTTTGTTGAGATGAGTAGAGTCGCACGCTCGCCGGCGCAATCGGGAGCATTGTTCTGGAATCGCCAATCATGAATAACATCGTTGCACGCGGGGTCCCGCGACTGGGCATTGTCCTGGTCAACTGGAACCGTTGGGAAGACACCATCGAGTGTCTTGAGTCGTTGTTCCGCAGCACCATTCCGGTGCGCGTCGTCGTTGTCGACAATGGCTCGACGAACGATTCGCTCGCGAAGATCGCCGCCTGGGCGCAAGGCAACGTCGAAGCCACCGCAGTGTCGCCGGCAATGACACGCTTTTCGACACCGCCGATCCCGAAGCCGTTTGGCTGCGTCGCGCTCGACGCAGCGCAGGCGCCCGAAACCGATCCTGGCAGCGCGATGCTGACGCTGATCGACGGCGGCGGTAATCTCGGGTTTGCGGCCGGCAACAACCTTGGGTTGCGGCATCTGTTGCGCGATCCATCGCTCGACTATTTCTGGCTGCTCAACAACGATACCGTCATCGAAACCGGTGCGGCCAACGCGCTGGTCATGCGCATGGATGCCACACACCGCGTCGGCATGTGCGGCACGGTGGTGCGCTACTACCATCGCCCGAACGAAATCCAGGCACTCAACGGCAGCCGCTTCAGCGCGCTGTCGGGTGCATCGCAAGGCATTGGCCGCGGCCAGCCAATCACCATGCCGTTCGACCCCGCCAAGGTGGCGCGCGAAACCGATTTCGTGCTCGGCGCCTCGCTTGGCGTGTCGCGACGCTTCATCGAAGTCGTCGGGCTGATGGAAGAAAGCTACTTCCTCTATTTCGAGGAAATCGACTGGGCCTACCGCAACAATGATCGCTTCGAGATCGCGTTCGCCCATGGCGCGATCGTTTATCACAAGGAAGGCCATTCGATCGGATCGAGTTCGACCGCCGGCCAGCGCAGTCCGACCGCCGAATATTATCTGATGCGGTCGCGACTGGCCTTTGTGAAACGGCGGCAGCCGCTGCTGCTGCCTGTGCATTGGGGCATTTCGATCGCCATGATCGGCCGTCGATTGATGCGGCGCCAACCCGAAAAGGCCAAGGTCATGACCAAGGCGCTTTTTGGCCGCCCGTTCTGATCGGACCAATTCATTCAATCTGTATTGCAACCGCCTGATTTCAGCTAAGCTACACGCTGATCCGGAATGCGGGGTATTTTTACATCGCATCCCGGCGCGTCTTGGAGGAACCATGAAACAGTTTTCTAAATCGGCCCTAATCGTCGGAATCGCGCTGTCGGCGCTGATCGCCGGCTGCAACAAGAAGGACGAACTGCCCAAGGGCCAGGTCGTCGCCACGGTCGACGGCACCGATATCACCACGACCGAACTCAACTCCGAAATCGCGCTGGCGCAGGCGCCGCCGGAAGTGCCGCGCAAGGTCATCGAACAGGCGGCACTTGAGCGCATCGTCGAACGCCGCATGCTGGCCGATGTCGCCACCGAGCGCGGGCTCGACAAGAGCCCGCAATATCTGATGGAAAAGCGCCGCGTTGACGACGGCTTGCTGGTGCAGGCACTGCAGGGCAGCATCGCGTCGAAGGTGCCGACGGTGACGCCCGAAGCGGCTGAAAAATACATTGCCGGCCATCCGTTGCAGTTTGGCGATCGCAAGATCTTCACGATCGACCAGATCCAGTTCGTGCGCCCGGCAAACATTGCCACGATCGGCTTGCAGGAAGCCAAGACCATGGCTGACGTCGAACGCGTCCTGACCGCTGCCAATGTCGAATTCCGCCGTGTGCCGGCAACCGTCGATACGATGACCGCCGCACCGCAACTTTCGCAAGCCATCAGCCAGATTCTGGCGCGCAACCCGAGCGAAGTCTTCATGTTCGCTGACCAGCCGCGCGGCGCACCGGCACCGATCGTCTACATCAATCTGGTGACCAATACCGCCTCGGCGCCGTTCACCGGTCCCAAGGCCGTTGCAGTGGCGCAGCCGATCCTGCAGCGCGAAGCTGTGCAGAAGGCACTTGCCGACGAGTTGAAGAAGATCAAGGCCGAGGAAAAGGGCAAGATCGTCTACGCCAAGGGCTATGAGCCCGCGGCAGCGCCGGCAGCCGGCGCACCGGCCACAGCCGGCGCCACGCCTGCTGCGACGACTGGCAAGCCAGCCGGTGCTGTACCTGCTGCCAATGCGGCAGCAGCAAGCAGTTCGACGCCGTCAGCGGCACCGTCGAACTAGGGTCACGACATCAGGGCGGGTGCAGCCATCGGGTTGCACCTGCCCTGAGCATGACGTCCTGCCGCGTGAACCTTGCGGTGCTGTCCCCGGGCACTCAGCCAGCAAATCCCTGATCGAGCGAATGGCATGCCGCGATACTTTGAAATCGGACTAGTCTGGCATTCGGTGCGTTCGGGCAATCTTGGCGTCGGCGCGCTCAGCGTCGGCAATATCGCACTGGCGCGCCGCGCCGCCGAACGCGCCGGCCTGACCCCGAAATTCACCGTCATCGGCCCGCGCGAACCCGGCCCCGTCTACATCAGCGGCCCCGACATCAGCGCGCGCAAAATCACCGGCCGCTACATGGCCTCGCCCGGCGGCTACTGGGCCGACCTTGGCCACCTCGACTATGTGCTCGACATCGGCGCCGGCGACAGCTTCGCGGTCAACGCCGGGATCGACGCCATGGGCAGTCCCATGGCGGCGCCAATGGTGGCGATGAAGTCGGGCACCGTGACTTGCTTGTCGGTGATGGCCTTGCCTGCGGCGTCGGTGGAGCCGTAGGTATAGCCGCCCTTGATGCCGCCTCCGGCCATCCAGGCGGTGAACGCACCGGGGTTGTGATCGCGTCCTTTGCCGGCGCCTTGCGCGGCGGGTTGCCGGCCGAACTCACTGGTGCAGATCACGAGTGTGCTGTCGAGCAGGCCGCGTGATTTGAGATCGGTGAGCAGCGCGGCGGCGCCGGTGTCGAGGATCGGGCCCCAGTAGCCGTGGTCGCGCACGAGGTCTTCGTGGCTGTCCCAGTTGGGGCGGATTTTTTTAGCTGTGGTGTTTTCCGCACCGCAGTAGATCTGCACGAAACGCACACCGCGCTCGACGAGCCGACGCGCCAAGAGGCACTGCCGGCCAAAGGGGCCGATGTCTTCGTGATCGAGCTGGTAGAGCTGCTTGGTGACATCCGTTTCGCCACGGAGATCGGTGACTTCAGGAGCGCTGAGTTGCAGGCGTGCCGCGAGTTCATAGGCGGCGATGCGGGCTTCGAGCTCGGTGTTGCCCGCACGTTCGGCGGCATGCGCGCGATTGAGGGTTTGCAGAAAATCGCGGCTGGTCTGCTCGGTCTGCCCGCGGAGGTGGGCGAAGTTTTTCGACGGAAACAAATCGGCAATGGGTGGCTTCTCGACATCCGTTTGCAGCGTGGTTCCCTGATGAATGGCAGGCAGAAAACCCGCGCCCCAATTGATCACGCCCCCGGGCGGCAGGCCGCGCTGATCAGGCAGCACCACAAAGGCAGGCATATTCGCGTTCTCAGTGCCCAGGCCATACGACACCCAAGCACCCACGCTCGGCTTGCCCATCTGGATCGAGCCTGTGTTCATCTGATACACCGATTGCGGATGGTTGACGCTGTCGCCATGGCAACTGCGGATCACACACATTTCATCGGCCAGTTCGGCCATGTGAGGTAGGAAATCGCTGATCTCGATGCCGCTCTGACCATGTTTCCGAAACGGTTTCACAGGTGCTAGCAGCGGATTCTGCGCGACTTTCCGCCGTGTTTCGACGGTCCCGAAACTGTCTGGCAAAGGCTTGCCTGCCTGGCGAACGAGGTCCGGCTTGGGATCAAAGAGGTCCACATGCGACGGCCCGCCATACATGAAAAGGAAGATCACCGACTTAGCTTTTGGCGCGAAATGAGGCGCACGCTGTGCAGTCAGATTCGATGAGTTCAGTACCCCGTCTGCCCCTA
>CALDHQ010000347.1 GCA_937894055.1 uncultured Polymorphobacter sp. | reverse complement strand
CGCCGCGAAGGCGCTCATCAAGGACGGCTTCGATGTGATGGTCTATTGCTCGGACGATCCGGTCTATGCCCGCAAGCTGGAGGACGCAGGCTGCTGCGCGATCATGCCGCTGGGCTCGCTGATCGGCTCGGGGCTGGGCATCCAGAACCCGGTGACGATCCGCATGATCATCGAAGGCGCCAAGGTGCCGGTGCTCGTTGATGCCGGTGTCGGCACGGCGTCGGATGCGGCAGCGGCGATGGAGCTCGGCTGCGCCGGCGTGCTGATGAACACCGCGATTGCCGAGGCGAAGGACCCGCTGCTGATGGCGCGCGCCATGAAACTGGCGGTCGAAAGCGGCCGCTTGGCGTATCGCGCCGGGCGCATGGCCAAGCGCCGCTATGCCGATCCGAGCTCGCCGCTCGCCGGTTTGATCTAGGCGACCGCCGGTGGGGGACTGGCTCGCGGCAATGGCAGGCTTGACCTTCGCCGAGCTGGAGAATGTCCAGGCCGTCGGCATCGACCTGTTTCTGGCGACGGCCGTGGTGCAGGTGGTTGTCTCGGCAGCCATTTCGGCGCTGCGGCTGCGCACCTCGATGATTGCGTCGCGCCACGGCGATCCTGCGGCAGTTGCCACTGCGAGCGCATTGCATATCGAGACCATCAAGTTCGAACGCGAGTTCAACCGCGTCAACCGCCGCCTCATCGGCTTTATCGGGCTGCTGCTGGTGATTGCGGTCGTTGGGCTGGCGCTGTCGACGATCTGGCAGCACCGGGTTGCTGGTATCGCCGGCACGCTTGCGGTCATGGTCTTCTATTTGGTGCTGCCGATTGCGATCATCACCGCCGCAATGGCGCGCGCCTGGGGGCCATTCCACCGCATCGACACTGCGGTGCGCGCCGTCGAACGCACAGCGAACGACGACAGCTAGGCGGTCGCGCCGGCTTCCTCGACCAACGAGCGCACAAAGGCGTTGTTGGCATCGACCAGAATGACCTTGGGTGCGACCGGCTTGTCGGTCAGTTCGAAGCCCATGACGATGATCTGGTGACCTTTGCCGATCAGGTGCGCGGCAGCACCGTTCATGCACATCATGCCCGAGCCGCGCTTGCCTTCGATGACATAGGTTTCGAGCCGCGCGCCGTTGGTGTTCGACACCACCAGCACCTTTTCACCGACCCATAGCCCGACGCGGTCGAGCAGGTCGGCATCGATGGTGATCGACCCGACATAGGCCAGATTCGCCTCGGTGACGGTGGCGTTGTGGATTTTCGAACGCATCAGGAATCGCATCGACGGGTACCTCGGTCGCAGGCGCACGGCTCTAGCGGCTTGGTTCTGACGGGTCCAGCGGACGATTCCAATAATGTTTCGCAATAGCATTGCCTTTGCGAATTACTCGCATTAGGGCTTCGCCGCGACAACAGGCTGTCAGGGAAATTGAAGTTGATGGGTTTGCGGCACACATTGGTCATCGCGGGAATCGCGGCAACGACGATCGCAGCGCAACCTGCAGCCGCAGGCGCGTCGCTGTTCGGCTACCTTTACACTGCCGAGGTGATGCCCGCGGGTGCTATCGAGGTCGAACAATGGGTGACCGACAAGATTGGTCAGGAAAACGGCCATTTCAACGAACTGCAGCTGCGCACCGAAATCGAATTCGGTGTCACCGACCGTTTTCAGGTCGCCGGCTATCTCAATACCAAATACGAGAACGAGACCGCGGCACCGGGCGATGCCGGCCTGAAGTTCGACGGCTTCTCGTTCGAGGCGATCTGGCAGCTTAAGAACCCGTTCAAGGACAGCTTCGGCCTGGCGCTCTATGCCGAACCGAGCATCGCCCCCGACGAAACTGAGTTCGAGTTCAAAGTTCTGGCGCAGAAGAACCTGATGGATGGCCGGCTGGTGCTCGCCGCGAACGCCGTCGCCGAATGGGTGGTCGAACAGCAGGACAATCTGACCGACCCGCTGACCGGGCACGTTATCGCCGCAGGCGGCACCGAAAAAATCTCCGAACTGCAGATGCTGCTCGGGGCCTCGTACCGCGTCGCGCCGAACTGGTTCATCGGCGCCGAATACCGCTATGTCACCGAGTTCGAGGGGCTGGGCTTCGACGAACGCGTCGAAAGCGCCAACTATATCGGCCCGACGGTGCATTTCGCCAAAGGCAAATGGTTCGCGACACTGACCTGGCTGACGCGCTTCGGCGCCAATGACTATGGCCCGCAACCATTGGTGCCGCCCGATGACTTCGAACCCGACGTGACGACCAACGGCTTGCGGCTTAAGGTTGGCGTCGCGTTTTGAGTGAGGCTTGAACAATGAAACTGACCCGCCACTGGGCGTTGCTTGCACTGGCGCCGGTGGCGCTGGTCGAAACGCGCGTGGTCGCCAAGGACTATCTGACGGTCGAGGCGGCGCAGAAGCTGCTGTTTGCCGGCGCCGACCGTTTCACGCCGATGCCGGTCAAGCTCGATGATGCGCAAATCGCGCGCATCAAGGCGCTGTCGGGCAAGGTCCAGCGCAACCGGACGCCGGCCATCTGGCGCGCGCAAGCCGGCGGCAAGACGCTCGGGTTGGTGATTGTCGACGAGGTGCTCGGCAAGCATGAGAATATCACCTACGCGGTCGGCGTTTCGCCCGACGGCAAGGTCGTCGGTGTCGAAATCCTGAGCTACCGCGAGGCCTATGGCGGCGAGGTGCGATTGCCGGCGTGGCGCGCGCAGTTCGACGGCAAGACGCTGGCAAGTCCGTTCAAGCTCGACGGCGACATCGCCAACATCTCTGGCGCGACGCTGTCGTGCCGCAGCCTGACCGACGGGGTGCGGCGGCTGCTGGCGCTGGCGGCGGTGGTGCCGGCGTGATCACCCGCGCCCAGCCGTGGCTTGGCACGCTGGTCGAAATCAGTGCCGACAGCGATGCCGCGATCGACGCGGGTTTTGCCGCGATCGCCCGTGTGCATCGTGCGCTCAATGCACATGATCCTGAAAGCGAACTGTCTTGCGCCAATCGCGTAGCGCTCCACCAGCCGGTGCGGCTGTCGCGCATGGCAGCGGCCGTCATCGGCCGCGCGCAGTTCTGGGCGGCTCGCAGCGACGGCGCGTTCGACGCGAGCGCCGGGCATTGGCGTGCGGTGAAGTTGACCGGACGGACATTACGCTTTGCCGCGCCGCTTGCGCTCGACCTGTCGGGGATTGCCAAGGGTTTCGCCGTCGACCGTGCCGTGGCGGCATTGCGGGGCGCCCACGCCCGGCGCGGGCTGGTCAATGCAGGCGGCGATATGCGCGGCTTCGGCGCGGCATGGCCGGTGGCGCTGGTGCGCCCCGACCGCGCCCCGGTGGCGCAAATCGCGTTGCGCGACGCGGCGCTCGCCACCAGCGCGCTGCGCCCCGACGGCAGCGGCGACCATTTGCGCGGGCTAGCACGCAATGTCGTATCCGCCAGCGTCGAATGCCGCCGCGCCATCGACGCTGACGCGCTGGCCAAGATCGTCGCGGGCGGCGGACCGCGTGTTGCGGCCTGTCTCGATGCGGTTGGTGCCGTGGCACTGGTGATCGGCGCTGGCGGCGAATTGACGCAAATCGGCAACCCCGGCAGGCTTGCTGCATGACGCACCAGCAGCGGCTCACCCCTCGATTCGAACAACGCCTGCCGCGCTGGCACGCGCGCGGCATCTATGCCGGCTTCGTTTTCCTGCTGGCGAGCGGTCTGGGCTGGCTTTGGCTGCACAATTTCGTCAGCGTCGCAGGACCGTTCGGGCCGACACCGCATCCCGCCGAGCCGCTGGTGGTCAAGCTGCATGGCATCATCGCCTATGCGTTTCTGTTGCTGCTCGGCGCGCTGATCCCCGTGCATCTGCGGCTGGGCTGGGCGGGCAAGCGCAGCCTCGTCACCGGACTGCTGACCGCGGGCGCCATGGTGCTGCTCGCGCTGACCGGGTTAGGATTATATTATGCTGGCGGCGAGGAACTGCGCGGCCTCGCCAGCCTGGGCCACTGGTTGATCGGGATACTGGCCGCGCTGGCGCTGGTCAGCCACGCGATCCGCGGTCGCCAACGCCATGCCCGCGGGCAGCCGCGACCAATGGCACCAGTTCGCCGAGCACCGCGGCGTATAGATCCCGTTTGAACGGCACGATCAGGCTGGCCAGCTCGTCGATCGGCGACCAGCGCCAGCTGCGGAATTCGGGGTGGTGCGTGGCGATGTTGACGTCGGCGTCGGTGCCGGTGAAGCGCATCGCGAACCATTTCTGGCACTGGCCGCAATATTTACCCTTCCAGATCGTGCCGACCAGATCATCGGGCAGGTCGTAATAGTGCCATTCGGGGGTCTGCGCGATCAGCACCGCCTTGGTGATGCCGGTTTCTTCCTCAAGCTCGCGAAACGCCGTCGCCAGCGGGTCCTCGCCGGGGTCGATGCCGCCTTGCGGCATCTGCCACGCCTCGAGCGACGAATCGAGGCGCTGGCCGACAAAGACATGGTCATCGTCGTTGAGCAGCATCACCCCGACGCCGGGGCGATAGGGCAGGCCGGATTTATGGACTTTGCCGGTCATTGGGGCGTGCATTCGGGCATGGTTTCTCCTGGGGCGCAGGTAACGCCGGGGTCGAGTTTGGCAAGCTCTTCCTGAACGCGGGTCGCAAAGCCGCTGGTGCCGGCGCCGCGCTGCGCGAACTGCACGGTCCATACCGTTTCAGTGTCGCGGAACATCGCAATGGCGGCGCGTTCGGCGGTCGGCGCACCTTCGGCGCCGCAACCGATCAGCAGCGCCCGGTAGCCGAGCACGGGCCGTGCCACCGCACCAAGGTCGGCAAAGACCCGGCCCTCGCACTGGCCGCGATTGAACAGCGTGTCGGCGAGTTCGGCGTCGCTGAGATGTGCCGCCCCCGCGCCGACCGCACCAGTCACCGTCACCATCCGCGCCCAGCGGTCGACGGTTTCGCCATCGGGGACATATTCCATGATGAAACGGCCCGCGACTTCCTTCGTGTGGGCGGGCAGCATCGGGCGCGGCAGCGCGAAGGTCACCGTGCGGCTATAAACCTGCTGCACCGCGCCGACGCTGTCGACCGGCTGCTGTGCCCATAGCTCGCGCATCATCGCCGCATTGCCGTCGAGCGGCGCGGCCTGCGCGGTCAGGACCGCCGGCCACGCCAACAGCAATGCAGCGAGCAGCCGCTTCACGCCGCCGACGCCTCCATCGCAGTGCGCAGGTCGGCAATGCCGCGCTTGAGATCGGCCGCGATGCTGGGCAGCGCGGCGCGCAGGTTGAACGCGCCATGGACGACGCCGGCGAGTTCGCGGAAGGTCACCGACACGCCGGCTTCGGCCAGCTTGGCGGCATAGGCACGGCCCTGGTCACGCAGCGGGTCGAGCCCGCAGGTCATGACGACGGCGGGCGGCTGGCCCGCGAGGCTGGTGGCGCGCAGCGGCGAGGCGCGGACATCGTGGCGCTGGGTGGCGGTCGGGGCGTAGGTCACTTCGAACCAGCGCATCACCGCCTTGGTCAGCACATAGTCATCGGCGAATTCGTCGAGCGAACCCCAGTTTTCGACCATGTCGACCGCCGGATAGATCAGCCACTGCGCCTTGAACGGCACCGGCAGCTGGCCCGCCAGCGCCTGTGCGACCACGGCGCTGAGGTTGCCGCCGGCGCTGTCGCCGGCTACCGCGACGCCCGTGACCTTTTCGCCAAGCTCGGCGGGCGAACCCGCGACCCAGCGCGTCGCGGCGATGCAATCGTCGGCGGCGGCGGGGAACAGATGTTCGGGTCCCATGCGGTAATCCACTGAGACGACGACCACGTCAGCTTGAAGACACAAACTTCTGCAAAGGACATCGTGGGTGTCTAAGTCGCCGATGGTCCAGCCGCCGCCATGAATGTAGACCAGGGCGGGCAGGGCGTGATGTGTTTGAGCTGCAAAGGGGTGGTAAACCCGAACAGGGACATTGACGCCGTTTGCAGAAAACACGTTGTCTTCAACTTTGAAAACCTCAGGCGCATCAGGTTGTGTGAAAGAGCGGCGAGACCGATACGATGCCCGTGCTTCTGTGGGCGAAAGGGTGTTCACTGGCGGAACACCTTTTTCAACCATGAGTTGCATGAGAGCTTGTGCTTGAGGGTCTAGCATGATCAATCCATCATTGAAGGTAACCACAAGCTGATGCTTGGAAAGGCCAGCAAAATGCCCAGCGTGATCACCAAGACCAGCACCATCGGCCAAACGCCGCGGAAGATGGCATTCAAGCCAACTTTGGGCAACAAGGCGTTAAGCACAAACAGGTTCATGCCAACGGGTGGGGAAATCAAACCAATTTGAATCACCATCACAATCAGCACACCAAACCAAACAGGGTCAAAACCC
>CALDHQ010000346.1 GCA_937894055.1 uncultured Polymorphobacter sp. | reverse complement strand
GAACTCTCTATAGAAAGGAGAATCTGCATTTTTCTCAGTGTATGTATTAAGTATCTGCACAGCTTCTTCTTCTCTACCAGTCAGCTCAAGGCATTGCTGCACTCCACGCATTGCTTCGGGAGCAATATCGGTAGCGAGTGCCAATCCGGCCGTTTGGGTTACGTGCATCCCTGCACCCGTCAGCAGAAAGGACAAACATGCCGCCGCAACGCCTAAGGCGAATGTATCTGGTCGGGTAACCAAAATCAGCGAGAATGGCATGATCGCAAGACCGCCAAATTGGCCTAAGGTACCGAACCATATATAGGGCACCCGGCGCCAGCCCAAAACAGACCGGTGCCGATCGGACTTATGGCCGATCAATGCGCGAAACGGGGCGACCAGCAGGCGGTCGCGGCTGACCGGCGCCGGAGCGACCGGCCGCACCCGCCACCTGCCCGCCACGGCGACCGCCGTGGCTGGGTTCCTGGACGAGATCACGCCCGCCGGCACCATCGTGCAGAGCCTGGCGCTGCCCACGGGCGCGCCGTCGCCGTCGACCAGGCGGCCCCACAGCGGGCGGCCCATGTCCATCGCCACGTCCAAGCGACGCGCGCCGACGATCGGCAACGGCCGCTTTGCCATCGACCTGGCCGGACGCTCGAACATCGTCGTGCGCGGCTTCGCGTTCGAACGATTTGCCGGCGGCAACGGTGCGGTGCGCGAAGGCGTCGGCGTGCTCAACAACGGCGGCCAGTCGCAGGGCATTGCGATCGTCAACAACAAGTTCCGCAACTCGTCGCTGTTCAACGGCCAGGGCGTCATCACGCTGCGCAACGTCAGCGGGCTCAAGATTACCGGCAACGAAATCCGCGAGATCGAGCGCGGGTCGGGCGTGCGGCTCGGCGCGGCGCAGGACGTATCAATCGAAAACAACCGCATCGAACGCGTCGGCCGCACCGGCATTGCGCTGCTCGGCGTCGCCAACTCGACGATCCGCGGCAACCGCCTCGCGCAGATCACCGGCGTGCACGGCAACGCCATCACGCTGTATCTCAACAACCGCGGCGCGCTGGTCGAGGCCAATACCGTGACGCGCTCGACGCGGCCGATGACCTTCCACGGCGACAAATCGGCGCCCGGGCCGGGCGACCACAATTTCGTCATCACGCACAACGTGTTCGTCGCCGACGCCGATGGCATTGCGGCGCTGATCAGCTGGGGCGCCAACACGCGCGGCGTCACCATCACCGGCAACATCCTGATCGGGCCCAAGGGCGGTATCCGTCTGACGCCGAGCGATACCGGCATCACCATCGCCAACAACATATCGAGCGGACTTACAGTGACCGGCGCGCGACCCGGCGACTGGAAGGTGGGGGGCGACCGCGATGTCAACGCGCGCCAGATGGAAGCCACGCTGGCGCAGGGCGGTCCATTGCCCGCCGATGTCTGCGCGAATTTGAAGGCGGCACCCGGTACGGCGATCGGTGCCGACTGGCGCTGCCCGTAACCGCCCGACCGCGACCAAGCCACGCATAATCGTCATTTTGCTGGATTATCACGCGTTTGGTCGTCAATAGAACGGGCAAAGGCCGCCACGGGATCCAGCATGCACTTTATCGCTGTTTCAGCGAATGCCGCACAGCGCACGCAACTGGCGACACTGGTGACGCGCGCCGCGGCACTGGTCGGCGCCGGCACGCGTGCAGCGCGCGGCGATGACGGGGCGCCATCTGATCCGGTAAAGGCTGCTTCGACCTGGCTCTGCGCCGGCGCGCTGCCGGTCATCGATGACGGCGCGCTGGTCGTTGCCGGGCGGCAGCCGGCGCTGGTCGCGACCGCCGACTTGCGCCGTGTCGAACTGCCCGAACTGGCGCGGCGCTGGCACGGGCTGGGTTGCCCGCCCGCCTGGCCGGCGGCCGGCGATTTCACCCCGCCGTTCGCACTGGCGCTGCTCGACCGGCGCCGCGACAGCGTGCGGGTCGTCACCGACGCCATCGGCTTGAGCCATATCTATGTCGCGCAGGGCGACGGCGTGGCGGTGATATCATCGTCGGCGCTGGCCTGCGCGCAACTGCTTGGGTTGGGCATCGATGCCGATGCGATGTTCGGCATGGCACAGATCGGCTCGATGGTCGGCACCGACACGCCGTTCGCCGGCGTCCGCAAGCTGGCGGCGGGCGACTCTGCGACGGTCCACGACGGCGTGCTGACGGTGACGCCGATGGCCGTACCAGCGACCCCCGACAGTGTCAGCGTTGAAAACGGCGCGCGCGTACTGCGCGATATCATGGTCGCGCTGGCGGCGCAGTTCCCCGAAGCCGAGTTCGAACTGAGCGGCGGCATGGACAGCCGCCTGTTGCTCGCGGCGCTGCCGGCGCCGGCGCGGCGCGCGCATGCCGGCTTCACTATCGGCACCCCCGACGCGCCCGACGTGGTGGTCGCCAAGGCCATTGCCGCGCGCGAGGCGATGGCGCACAGCGTCGCCGATCCCGATGCGGTGCTGGCGGGCGTCGATTTGCCGCCGCTGCTCGACAAGGTCGCGCACGATCATCAGTTCAGCACCAACCCGCTCGACCGCGTGCTCATTGCCGCGGTCGGCCAGCAATTCCGCGCGCCGCGCTTTTCGGGGCAGAACGGCGAAGCGCTGCGCGGTTTCTACTACGCCGGGCAGCGGCTCGATGCCGAACCGACGCGCGCGATGGCGCTGCGGCTGGTCGACTGGCGGCTGCTGGCGAACGATTCGGTCGACCCGCAGCTGTTTTCGGGCGCGTTTGTGGCGGCCCAGCGCCCGGCCTTGCGCGAACGCCTTGCCGACATCGTCCTCGATTGCCGCGGCACCAACTGGGCGCAGAAGATCGACACACTGTATGAGCGCGAGCGCATGCAGCATTGGTGCGGCATCGGCATTTCGGGCATTTGCCACGAGCGCCAGATCCTGATGCCGTTCTTTGACCCGCGCATGACGGCGTTCGCGCGCGCCGTGGCGCCGCAGGAAAAGGCCGGCGCGCGGCTGGCAGCGCGGCTGTTGTCGGCGCTTGATGCCGGGCTGGCGGGGCTGGCGCTCGATTCAGGGATGTCGCCGCGGGCACTGGCCGGCGGCGGGCTGCGCAGCCTGTTGGCGCGCGCCGGCGCGGTCACCAAGAAGGCGCTGCGCAAGGTCGGCCAGCGGTTGCGGCGCAAACCCGCCGCGACGGTATCGGCGTCGAGCACCACGGCGATGTTCTGGGCGCAGGTCGGTGCGGCCAGGCTCGACGTCGCGCCGCTGCGGCGCTGGGGCATTTTCGATGACGCGGCGCTCGACCGTTTTGTCGATGGCAGTTGGCGGCCTGACCGGCCGACTTTGGGCTTCCTCATCAACTGCTGCGCGCTGGCCAAGGCGCTGGGTGCACAGGCGCGTATCGAAGGTGGTTGCGGAACCGGCGCAGGCAATGCGATAGATGGCGCGTCATCGTTGCCGTCCACCCCGTTGTTGGCCGCGTCGGAGTAGAACAAGTGGCGCTCAGCACTCCCAACGTCCTGCCGCTGTATTCGCGGCGCGCCGTGCAACCGCCGCGGTCGCGGTTGCAGACGTTCATGATTTATATGGCGTTTATCGGGCTGGGCACGTTTTACGGGCTGATGATGGCATATCTGCCCACCAGCATGATGATGCTGCCGACGATTCCGATTGTCGTGATGTTCCTGCTCAGCCTGTGGCTGCTCCCCGATATCAACATCTGGGACGATCCAGCGATGCACCGGACGTTCCTGATCTTCATGTCGCTGTTCATCGTCTGGCCGAGCTATCTGGCGTTTGCGATTCCCGGGATTCCGTGGATCAGCCCGACGCGCATTGCGCTGTTCTGGCTGATGGTGCTGTTCCTGTGGGCGGTGGCGACGTCATCCGAGCTGCGCGCCGAGATGGTCAAGACCGCCAAGGCGTCGAAGCCGGTCTTCTATTTCCTGATGCTGTTCCTGGTGGCGCAGGTGATTTCGCTGCCGTTCGGCGAAGACCCGGTTGCGGCGTTCCAGCGCGTCATCAACAACCAGTTCTACTGGACAGCGATGTTCTTTCTGGGCTGCCACCTGTTCCTGCAGCCCGGTGCGTTGCGGCGGTTCCTGGTGCTGCTGATGTGGCTGGCGGCGATCACCGTGTTCATCGCACTGTGGGAAAACCGCATCGAAATGGTGCCCTATGCGCCGTACATCCCGTCGTTCCTGCGTTCCGACGAAGCCTATCTGGCGCGCATTCTCAGCCCGCAGGCACGCGCTACCGATGGCTATTACCGCGCCCATAGCGTGTTCGTCGTCGGTCTGACCTTCGCCGAATTCCTGTCGCTGTGCCTGCCGTTCGTCATCCATTTCGCGGTGACGACGCGCAGCACCGTCAATCGCGCGCTCGCCGGTGCGGGCTATGTGCTGTTTTCGGCGGGCATCTGGATTTCACATTCGCGCCTTGGTGTCGTCGGCTGGTTCGAAACGCACTTCCTGTACCTGATCATCTGGTCGACGCGCCGCATGTACTTCCGCAAATCGGACATGATCGCGCCGGCGTTGACCTATGGCTTCCCCGCCATGTTCCTGGGCTTTGTCGGGCTGGTTTCGGTGTGGCAGCGCCTGCGCACGACAATTTTCGGCACCGGCGCCGCGCAGTCGAGCACCGATGCGCGCTTGATGCAGCGTGACCGGGCGATTCCGATCATCTTCAAGAACCCGATCGGTTTTGGCGCGGCCCAGGGCTCCGACGCGCTCAACTTCCGCAATGCCGGTGGCACGCAGACGGTCGACAGCTACTTCCTGACGCTTTTGCTCGACTATGGCATCCTCGGCTTCATCTCCTATTTCGGCTTCTGCATTTCGGGCGCCATCCGCGGCCTCAAGACCTACTTCAAGTCGGACGACGAGGAATTGGTGCTGTCGGGGCCATTGGCGATTGCCGTGCTCAACTCGGTCGTCATCAAGCTGGTGCTCAGTCAGGAGCAGATGCAGCCGCTGCTGTTCCTGTTCATGGGCGCGCTGATGGCAGCGGCGTTCCGGCACAAGATGGCGGTCGAAGCCGCGCGCACCGGCGCCGAGATCGACAAGTCGGCGCTCGCGCTGGCGCGCGGGTGATCGCGCGCGCCGCAACCCTGACGAGGTCTGTTTGACATGGCACGGCGAACCGCCGCCCTGACGAGCCTTGCCAAGGGCTATCTCGAACGCAATCCGCATATCCTGCAGACGATTGCGGCGTTTTCGATCAAGATCGTCGGCGCGGTGCTGAGCTTCGGCTTCACCATCCTGCTGGCGCGCGCCTATGGCCCCGCCGGCGTCGGCCAGTTCGGGCTGGCGGTGACGACGCTGCTGATTGCCTCGACGGCTGCGCTGCTTGGCACCGACTATATCCTCATCCGCACTGTCGCGGGCGACATCAAGATCGACCGCCGCGACCTGGCGCGCGGCGCCATCCGCACCGTCGCGACGATGGTGCTGGTCACCAGCATCGGCGTCGCGGTCGTGCTGACGCTCGGCGGCGTGCCGCTGTTGCAACGGCTGTATGATACGCCGAGCGACGGGCTGGTGCTGCGCGCCGTGACCTTCGGCGTCATTCCCATCGCGCTGATCCGCATCGTTTCATCGTCGCTGCGCAGCAGTGGCCGCGTGCTGTTCGCGCAAATCCTCGATGGCCCCGCCTCGATGGCGGTTGCGATTGCCACGGTGGGCGTGCTGCACGTGCTGGCGGTGCCGACCACCGTCGTCACCGCCGGCATCGCCTATGTCGCCGGTATTGCCATCTGCGTGGCGATTGGCGCCGTGGTGCAGTGGCGCGACATGCGCGACTGGCCACATACCCACGTGCCCTTGCGGCCGATACTGGCGCAGGGCTGGCCGATCCTGTGCGTCGTGCTGGTCGGCTATTCGATCGACTGGCTGATCCTGACGTTGCTGGCGACGCACCACAGCGCCGTCGAGGTCGGCATCTTCCGTACCGCGTGGCAGGTCACCAGCATCTTCAACCTGATCATCGTCAGCTTCGACGCGGTTGCCGGGCCACGCATCGCGGCCGCCTATCGCATCGGCGACCTGTCGGGCATCGGCCGCACCTGGCGGCAGGCAGTGGCGATCATTCTGGCGCTGTCGCTGCCGCTGTTCGTGCTGACGCTCGGCTTTCCGGGGCTGGTGATGCAGCTGTTCGGCAGCGAGTTTGCCGAAGGCACGACGGTGCTGCGCATCCTCGCGCTGGCGCAGCTGGTCAACGTGCTCACCGGCCCGATCGGCTCGGTGCTGATCATGACCGGCGGCGAGCGCTATTCGCTGGGCAATTCGCTGCTGTCGCTCGGCGTGGCGCTGTTGACGGCGCTGACAGATCGGAAGAGCACACGTCTGAACTCCAGTCAC
>CALDHQ010000345.1 GCA_937894055.1 uncultured Polymorphobacter sp. | reverse complement strand
GAGGGCGGGCAGCGCGGCGCGGGCCGGCAAGGGGGCGGCCGGTCGGTGCTGTGGGTGCAAGGGCTGGCGTGCGGGCTGCTGGTGGCGACGGCTACCTACGGCATCCATATCCTGCGCGGTGGGGAGCTGCATGCGGCCATGCTGCTGCCCACGCTGCTGATCTTTCAGGGGCTGGAGTTTCCCTTCATGGTGCTGAGTGATGTGGCCAGTGTGCTGGCGCAATCCTACCGTCACTTTGAGCTGATCGTCATCGACGACGGCTCGACTGATGACTCAGCAGCAATCGCCAATGCCTACAGGGATCCACGTGTCCGTTTTCTGCAGAACTCATGTAACCGTGGCCTACCCTTGACGCGCAATCGTGGCATCGATGCGGGCTTCGAGTGCAGCGACACCGGCGGGCGAGCCGAGGTTGAGATCGGCGTAGCTGATCGTGCCGGTGACGGTCTGCTGCGCGGCGGCAGCGGTGGCGAACATCGGCAGTGCGATCAGCGCGGCGGCAATGAGGGGGGTGCGGAACATCATGTCAATTCTCCCAAGGGGTTCGGGGCTGCGGCGGGGGGAGCCGCACAGCCTTTCTGCGCTTGGGGGGCATGTCTGTCGCGACGAAGTCGATGAGTGTCGGTGGCGTTACGACCAGCGTCGATGTGCGCCGACCAACGACATTTCTGCTTCGACGAACGCCGCTGCCCGTCGGATGCCACCACGATTCGGCCGCACATCCATCAATCGGGTGCAGGCGTCACGCCCCGGCCTTCGCCGGGGCAGGCTCTGCCCGCCGGAGGCCCTTAACTGAACCTCCGGCGGGCCTGCGTTTACGGTTCAGGCGCTCGCCGGACTTTCGGACGACGCCGTGCCCGCCTTGCCGGCCTTGGGCTTGCTCTTGCGCTTGGCCTTGGCGACGCCGGGGACGATTTCGAACGCCAGCGTGGCTTCGGGCGTGTCGGCATCCTTGACGTGGACGCGGACTTCGCCGCCGTGCACCAGCTTGCCGAACAGCAGTTCCTCGGCGAGCGGCTGCTTGATCTTTTCCTGGATCAGGCGGGCGAGCGGCCGGGCGCCGAACAGCTTGTCATAGCCGCGCTCGATCAGCCAGGTCTTGGCCTCGTCGGTCAGCGCGATATGGACGTCGCGGTCGGCGAGCTGCATTTCCAGGCCGAGCACGAACTTGTCGATGACGCGCATGATCACCGCCGGCGGCAGATAGTCGAACGGCACGATCGCATCGAGGCGGTTGCGGAACTCGGGGGTGAACATCTTCTTGATCGCCTCCTCGTCCTCGCCCTCGCGGGTGATCGAGCCGAACCCGACGCCCTCGCGCGCCATGTCGCTGGCGCCCGCGTTCGTCGTCATGATCAGGATGACGTTGCGGAAATCGACGGTCTTGCCGTGGTGGTCGGTCAGCTTGCCGTTGTCCATGACCTGCAACAGGATGTTGAACAGGTCGGGGTGGGCCTTTTCGATTTCATCGAGCAGCAGCACGCCGTGCGGGTTCTGGTCGACGGCATCCGTCAGCAGCCCGCCCTGGTCGAAGCCGACATAGCCCGGCGGCGCACCGATCAGCCGCGAGACACTGTGGCGCTCCATATATTCCGACATGTCGAAGCGCGTCAGCGGGATACCGAGGATGGTCGCCAGTTGGCGCGCCACTTCGGTCTTGCCGACGCCGGTAGGGCCGGAGAACAGATAGTTGCCGATTGGCTTGTTGGGTTCGCGTAAGCCCGCACGGCTGAGCTTGATGGCGGACGCCACGCGCTCGATGGCCTTGTCCTGCCCGAACACCACGCGCTTGAGGTCGGCTTCGAGTGTGCCGAGCGCCTTCTTGTCGTCGGTCGAGACGCTTTTGGGCGGAATGCGCGCCATCGTGGCGATGACGGCCTCGACTTCCTTGACGCCGATGACCTTCTTGCGCTTGGCGAGCGGCACCAGCATCTGCGACGCACCGGTTTCGTCGATGACGTCGATCGCCTTGTCGGGCAGCTTGCGGTCGTTGATGTAGCGTGCCGACAGCTCGACCGCGGCCTTGATGGCTTCGGGCGTGTACTTGAGCTTGTGATGCTCCTCGTAGCTCGGCTTGAGGCCCATC
>CALDHQ010000344.1 GCA_937894055.1 uncultured Polymorphobacter sp. | reverse complement strand
TACGAGATACATTGGCGTGACTGGAGTTCAGACGTGTGCTCTTCCGATCTCATGAAGTCGCCGGGCATCACCGTGCGCCCGATCATCACGCTGGGCGGCGAGCATGAAGTCAACGAAGTCTGGCTCGAAGACGTCATCGTGCCCGTCGAAAACCGCGTGTTCGAAGAGAACAAGGGCTGGACCTGCGCCAAGTACCTGCTCGCCCACGAACGCACCGGCATCGCCGGCGTCGCCCGCTCGAAGCGCGGTGTCGAGCGCGTCAAGACGATCGCCCGCGCCGAAATGGATGACGGCGCACCGCTGATCAAGAACCCGTTCTTCAAGCGCAAGATTGCCGAACTCGAAGTCGATCTGATTGCATTGGAGTTCACCGAACTGCGCACGCTGGCCGGTGAAGCTTCGGGCAAGGGTCCGGGGCCCGAATCGAGCCTGCTCAAGATCAAGGGCACCGAAATCCAGCAGCGCATCACCGAACTGGCGCTGGAAGCGGTCGGCCATTACGGCGCGCCCTACTTCCGCGGCTTCGGCGAAGGCGACAACGAGCACCCGATCGGGCCGGATTACGCGCACCGCGCCGCGCCGACCTATTTCAACGGTCGCAAGACCTCGATCTACGGCGGCTCGAACGAGATTCAGCGCAACATCATCGCCAAGGCGGTGCTGGGTCTTTAAACAATAACAGAGCCTCCGGCGGGCAGGGCTAAGCCCTGCACCCAATTGATGGGTGCAGGGTCTAGACCCTGCCCGCCGGAGGCTCTTCCTGATATTCCTGGGGATCGAAAATGGATTTCAACTACACCGACGAACAGACGATGCTGCGCGACACCGTCGCGCGCTACCTCGCCGATACCTACACGTTCGACGCGCGCATGGCGGTGGTCAATGGCACGGCGGGCAAGGCCGGCTGGAACCCGGCCACGTGGCAGGCGTTCGCGCAGGAGCTCGGCATCCTCGGCGCCCCGTTCAGCGAAGCGCATGGCGGCCTTGGTGGCGGCGCGCTCGAGAACATGATCGTCATGGAAGAATTCGGCCGTGCGCTGGTCATCGAGCCGTATCTGTCGACCGTGGTCATCGGCGGCGGCTTCCTGAAGGCTGTCGGCGGCGCAATTGCCGACACTGTCATCCCGCAGATCATCGAAGGCAAGGTTGTCATCGCGTTCGCCTATGCCGAACCGCAGGGCCGCTACAACCTGTCCGACCTGCGCACCACCGCGAAGAAGGAAGGCGCCGGTTACGTGCTCAACGGCCACAAGGCGGTCGTTTATGGCGCGCCTTGGGCGACGCACCTGATCGTCACGACGCGTTCGGGCGGCGGCCAGCGCGACAAGGACGGCGTCTCGGTGTTCCTCGTTCCCGCCGATGCCAAGGGCATCACGCGCCGCGACTATCCGACGGTTGACGGTTCGCAGGCGAGCGAAGTCTATTTCGAAAACGTCGTGGTCGGCGCCGATGCGCTGCTCGGCGCCGAAGGCAAGGGCCTGCCGCTCGTCGAACAGGTTGTCGACGAAGCGACCGCCGCGCTCTGCGCCCAGCCAGCGTTCAAGGCGCAGAGCCATCTCCGGCGAGACAGCTGCTCGGCCGTTGAGTACCCGTGACAAGGCCGCGCGGGTCACGCCTAGCTGGCTTGCTGCGTCCGTCACGGACAGGCCGAGCGCAGGCAGCACGTCTTCACGAAGCGACTCGCCGGGGTGGGGTGGGTTGTGCATGTTGCCCATGTCGATTTCCTCAGTGGTAATCGCGATAGTCCACGAGCACCGCGTCGGTGCCCTCAAAGCGGAAAGTCATCCGCCAGTTGCCGTTGACCCAGACGGACCAGTGGCCAGACAGATCGCCCCTCAAAGCGTGAAGTTTCCATCCCGGCAGGTTCATGTCCTGCG
>CALDHQ010000343.1 GCA_937894055.1 uncultured Polymorphobacter sp. | reverse complement strand
TCGAACCCGGCAAGGCCGCCGACATCATCGCCGTCAGCGGCGACCCGCTGGCCGACGTGACGGTGCTCAAATCGGTCGGCTTCGTGATGAAGGGCGGCAAGGTGGTGAAGGGGCAGTGACGACGTGGCGGCAGGCGGTATGGGAGGCGGTGCAGCGGCAAGGCGCGCGCGGGCATATCATCACGCTCGCCAATCTTGAAAAGCATGAGCTCGATGCCATTCGCACGGAAACCGGCACAAAAGGTCTGACACCCGAAGCGACAATGCGGCGCGTCCTGCAAGAACTGCGCGATGATGGCGTGCTATTGTTCGACGGCGGCGGCAATTACCGGCTGGCGACCTCGGCCGCCGATGCCCCCACCGTCGAGGAGGCAGTGCGTACGCAAATCGAGGCGCGCATCATGGCGCGGGTCGGACAAAATACGTTCCGGTCGGCACTCGATGCGCGCTGGCAGGCCCGATGCCCGCTGACCGAAATTGGCGAGCGCGCGTTGCTGCGCGCCTCGCATATCGTGCCGTGGAGCGAGTGTGCCGTAGAGCGCGACCGTCTTGACCCGGAAAACGGCCTGCTGCTGTCGGTGCTTTGGGACGCGGCGTTCGACCGCGGGTTGGCAAGCTTCGCGGATGACGGCGCGGTACTGCTGCGCCGCGACCTTCTACCGCCGGCACGGCGTCAACTCGAAGCAGCGCCGCACAATGCCATCGGCGGGCTGACGCCGGGCAATCGTGCCAATCTCCAGTGGCACCGCGAGCGCTGGGGATTCGTGTAGCGAAATTTCATTTAACACATTGAAAATGATCACTATCTGATCAAGTCTTGGCGTATGACGACGCCTGTACCATTGCTTCTCCTTGCCCGGGTGCCGGTCGACATTCGGCCCGAATCGCTCGTTCTGCTGGAAACAGACGAATGGCTGGTTGGCGTGCCGCTGACGCCATGGGCGGCGGCGTGGTGGGGGAGTTTCACGCAATGGTGCACCGCGATTGATGACGGGGCCTTCTGGAGTTCTCACCGACAGGGGCCGCTGATCGTGTTTCGCCACCGTGTCTCGTCATATCGCTGGCAACTGCATCCGGTGACGGGGGAGTTCCGCGATTGCCGCAACCGGCGCGTGAGTTGGCGGGGTTTTGTCGGTCGTGAGCCGGTGTTGGTGGCGGCGCTGGCCAGTGCGTTTCACGCCCCGCTCTCGGAACGGCAGGGGCGACTGGGGCGGTAGCGCGGCGGGCTTTCTGTTCCCTCGCTCCGGTGGGGAGAGGGCGACTCGCGAAGCGAGCGGGGAGAGGGGGTTCGACGACTGTTGTGATGCGCCTGCGAACGATCGGCTAGGTTGGATCCCCCTCACCCCGCCGCGCTGGCGCACGAGTCGCCCTCTCCCTCAAGTGGAGAGGGGACGAATACGCGATTTATCTTGACATTAAGAACCGAATCGGTTATTAGGTCAATCAAGGCGGCGAGGAATGGGAGTTCCTCGTCCAACCTGTCCGGGCTC
>CALDHQ010000342.1 GCA_937894055.1 uncultured Polymorphobacter sp. | reverse complement strand
GTCCCTGCACCCACAAATTGCCGGGTATCACAACAGCCACTGCGCTTGTGGGATGCACCGCCCGATAACCGGGTGCAGGGACAAGTCCCTGCCCGCCGGAGGCTCTAAAAAATCACTGACCAATCAACTGTTTAGAACGAAGGAAGACTGAAAATGGCCATTGCAATTCGCCTCGCCCGTGGCGGCATGAAGAAGCGTCCCTACTACCGCATCGTGGTGTCGGATTCGCGTAACGCCCGCGACGGCAAGTTCCTCGAAAAGATCGGCACGTACAACCCGCTGCTGCCGAAGGACAACGCCGAGCGCGTCAAGCTCGACGGCGAACGCGCAGCCTATTGGCTGTCGGTCGGCGCCCAGCCGTCGGACCGCGTTGCGCGTTTCCTCGATGCTGCTGGCCTGCGCACCCGCGCTGCCAAGAACAACCCGAACAAGGGTCTGCCGGGCGACAAGGCCAAGGAACGCGTCGAAGCGGCTGCGATGAAGGCTGCCGAAGCGATCGAAGCTGCTGAAGCCGCCGAAGTCGCCAAGGCTGAAGCTGCTGCGGCTGCTGCTGCCGCACCGGCGGTCGAAGAAGTCGCCGAAGTCGCGGCTGAAGAAGTTGCTGCCGAAGTGGTCGCTGAAGAAGCGGTTGCCGAAGAAGCTGCCGCTGAAGAAGCGCCTGCCGAAGAAACCCAGGCCTGAGCTTGATTGCCGCGCTGCCCGAAGCCGGGCAGCGCGGCATTCGACCTATGACCGACACCGTCATCCTCGCCGCGATTGCGGGTGCCCATGGCATCAAGGGCGAGGTGCGGTTGAAGCTGTTTGCCGAAAGCCTCGACAGCCTGAAGCGCCACAAGGCGTTTGCGGCGACGCGTGGCAGTGAGCAACGTACGCTGACGCTGCAATCGATGCGCCCCGACAAGGCTGGCGCCATCGCCCGCTTTGCCGAAATCGCCGACCGTACCGCCGCCGAGGGGATGCGCGGTATGACGCTGGCCGTGCCGCGCGACGCGCTGCCGCCGCTGGCTGACGGCGAATATTACCACACCGACCTGATCGGCCGCGCCGTGGTGTCGACCGAGGGTGTCGAGGTCGGCAGCGTCATCGCGGTCGAAAACTTCGGCGCCGGTGATATCCTCGAAATCCAGAAGCCCGACGGCAAGACCTTCATGGTGCCGTTCAACCCGCAGGCGGTGCCCGAAGTCGGTGCTGCGCCGGGGTCGCCGGTCACGCTCAACCCGAATTTCATCGACGTCTGACCGTGACCCGTCCGGCACCCTGGGCCGCCACCGTCCTGACGCTCTACCCGGAGATGTTTCCCGGGCCGCTGGGCGTGAGCCTCGCGGGCCGCGCGATGGAGGATGGCGTGTGGTCGCTCGCCGCGCGCAACATTCGCGACTTTGCCACCGACAAGCACCGCACCGTTGACGACACGCCGGCGGGCGGCGGGCCGGGCATGGTGCTGCGCGCCGATGTGCTGGACGCCGCTTTGGCCGAAGCCAGCCTTGGCACGCCCCAAGACCGCACCCGCTGGCCGCTGATCTATCTTAGCCCCCGCGGCAAACCGTTCAATCAGGCCATGGCCCGCCGTTTTGCCGCCTGTGATGGCCTGACCATGCTTTGTGGCCGCTTTGAAGGCGTCGACCAACGCTTTCTGGATTACCACGAGGTGGAAGAGGTCAGTTTGGGCGATTTCGTTCTGACCGGCGGCGAAATTGCCGCCACCGCCCTGATCGACAGCGATCACCCTGCCGTGGTCGCCTTTGCCCAAGCCCATGGCACGGGCAGCGAACAGGCATTGCTCCTGCCCGTGATCAACGCCACGGCCACGTTACGCACTGACCAGACCCTGATCACCGCCGATGCGGGCTATCACAGCGAGGCGAATCTGCAAACGCTTGCACTGGCGGACGTGTCCGCGCTGATCGCACCCCACGCATCGACGGCGTCGCTCGCAACCCCTGCAGAGACCAACCCGCGAAACGTGTCGAAGCTGCCGACATCGCCACGTGCATAGAGGCCCTGCGCCGTTCGTCCGGTCGGTGTCACGCCATTGATCGCGCCACCCAGTGTCCCCGACCCGAAACGCAATGCATTTGCACC
>CALDHQ010000341.1 GCA_937894055.1 uncultured Polymorphobacter sp. | reverse complement strand
TGGTTGGCCAGGATGTGCGTGGCAAAGGCCTTGCCCTCGACAAAGTACGAGGGGATGAAGCCCATGGTCCAGGGGAAGTTCTTGGGATCGCCCCACTTGTTGGCGCCGGTGTTCAAGAACAAGGCAGTGCAGGGCGCGCCGGGCAAGGAATCCGCCGGCTATCACGGCTATTGGGTCACCGATTTCACCCAGGTCGATCCGCATTTCGGCAGCGAGGCCGATATGGCGGCGTTCGTCGCGGCGGCGCACGCACGCGGCATGAAGGTCTATCTCGACATCATCGCCAACCACACCGCCGACGTCATCAAATACCGCGAATGTCCGAAGAACGACTGCGCCTATCGGTCGCGCGCCGACTATCCGTATCAGACGCGCGGCGACGTGGGCGGTGCGCCGATCAATCCGGGGTTTGCCGGTGACCGCGCCGTCCACCAGACGACGGCGAACTTTGCCAAGCTGACTGCGCCCGACTTCGCCTATACGCCGTACATTCCGGCGGGCGAGGAAGCCGTCAAGGTGCCGGCGTGGCTCAACGATCCGATTTACTACCACAACCGCGGCGATTCGACGTTTCGCGGCGAAAGCTCGACGATGGGCGACTTCAGCGGCCTTGACGACCTTTACACCGAGAATCCGCGGGTCGTGGCGGGGTTCATCGAGATTTTCGGCAGCTGGATCGACCGCTTCAAGATCGACGGTTACCGCATCGATACCGCGCAGCATGTGAACCCCGAATTCTGGGCGGCGTTCGCGCCGGCGATGGCGGCGCGCGCCAAGGCCAATGGCATCGACAATTTCGCCATCTTCGGTGAGGTCTTTACCTCCGACATGGACCCCGGCCGGCTGGCACGCCACACCCGCGTCGACAAATTGCCGACGGTGCTCGACTTCGCGTTCCGCGCGGCAGTGGCAGGGACCGCCGGTGGCACCGCACCGACCAGCCTGTTGTGGCGCCTGTTCGCTGATGACGCGCTCTACGAAGGTGGCACCGCGACCGCGATGCAGCTGCCGACCTTCCTCGGCAACCATGATGACGGCCGCTTCGCCCTGACGGTCCGCAAGCAATTGCCGAACATCAGCGATGACGAACTGCTGGCGCGCGTGCAATTGGGCCATGCCATGCTGCTGACCTTGCGCGGCGCGCCGGTGATCTATTCAGGCGACGAGCAGGGCTTCACCGGTGACGGCGGCGACCAGGACGCGCGCGAGGACATGTTTGCGAGCCAGGTCGCGAGTTATAACGACAACAAGCTCGTCGGTAGCGCTGCCACCACTGCGCAAGCGAGCTTCGACACCACGGCGCCGCTCTACCGCGAAATCGCCGCACTGGCGGCGCTGCGGCAGGCGACGCCGGCGCTGCGGCGCGGCACGCAAATCGTCCGCGCCTGGGGCGAGGCGCCCGGCCTTTTCGCGGTGTCGCGATTCGACCCGGTGACAGGGCAGGAAGTGCTGATCGCCTTCAATACCGCTACCAAGCCGCTCGACGCGCAGGTCGAGGTCGAGGTCACAAGTCTCGGCTTCACCGCCTTACGCGGGCCGTGCGCAGCCAAGACCAGTGCGCCGGGCAGCGTTCGTGTCACGCTGCCGCCACTCGGCTATGCCATTTGCGCCGGAACCAAATGATGAACGAAGTTGCGTCCCGTCTTGTCGCCCAATCCGCTTCGCCATGGTGGCGCGGCGCGACGATCTATCAGGTCTATCCGCGCAGCTTCGCCGATTCGAACGGCGATGGCATCGGCGACCTTGCCGGCATCACCGCGCACCTCGACTATATCGCCGGTCTTGGCGTCGACATGGTCTGGCTGTCGCCGTTCTTCAAATCGCCGATGCGTGACTTCGGCTATGACGTGTCGGATTACTGCGACGTCGATCCGATTTTCGGCAACCTCGCCGATTTCGACGCGCTGATCGCCCGCGCGCACGCGCTGGGGCTCAAGATCATCATCGATCAGGTCTATGCCCACACCTCGGATGAACACAACTGGTTCAAGGATAGCCGCGCCAGCCGCAATGGCGCCAAGGCCGACTGGTATGTCTGGGCCGATGCCAAGCCCGACGGGTCACCCCCGTCGAACTGGCAGTCGGTGTTCGGCGGTCCGGCCTGGACCTGGGACGCGCGCCGCCAGCAATACTACATGCACAACTTCCTCAGCACTCAGCCCAATCTCAACGTCCATAATCCGGCGGTGCAGGATGCGCTGCTGGCGACCGCGAAGTTCTGGCTCGACCGCGGCGTCGACGGCTTCCGCGTCGATGCGATCAATTTCGCGATGCATGACCCGCAGCTGCGCGACAATCCGCCGGCACCGGGGAACCACCTGCGGACGCGGCCATTCGATTTCCAGCAGCACATCTACAACCAGTCGCACGCCGATATTCCGCTGTTCCTCGAACGGTTGCGCGCGCTGACCGACAGCTACGGCGGTCGCTTCACCGTCGCCGAAGTCGGCGGTGATGACAATGAGCGCGAGATGAAGCTGTTCACCGCGCACGACCGCCGGTTGAACAGCGCCTATGGCTTCAACTTCCTCTACGCCGATGCGCTGACGCCCAAGCTGGTGCGCGAGGCTGTCGAAGCCTGGCCCGACGCGCCGGGCATCGGCTGGCCGAGCTGGGCGTTCACCAACCATGACGCGCCGCGTGCGGTGTCGCGCTGGGCCGCACCCGCCGACCATGACGCGTTCGCGCAGATGGCGATGCTGCTGCTGGTCAGCTTGCGCGGCAACATCTTCCTCTATCAGGGCGAGGAGCTTGGGCTGACGCAGGCCGAAATCGCCTTCGAACATCTGCGTGACCCCGAAGCGATTGCCAACTGGCCGCTGACATTGGGCCGCGACGGCGCGCGCACGCCGATGCCGTGGCGTGCGGCGGCGGTCAACGCCGGCTTTTCGGACGCGACGCCGTGGCTGCCGCTCGGCGCCGACCATGCCGCGCGCGCGGTTGACGTGCAGGCCGGTGATGCGACGTCGCTGCTCGAAGTCACCAAGCGCCTGCTGGCGCTGCGCCGCAGCTATCCGGCGCTCCACCACGGCAGCATCAAGGTCATTGCCGCGACCGACGCGCTGCTGGTCTTCGAGCGCGCCGAGGGCGACCAGCGGCTGCTGTGCGTGTTCAACATGGGCGCGGCGCCGATCGACTATGTGCCCGAAGGGGCGTGGCAGGTCGTCGCTGCCGTCGGCGGGGTAACCGGCTGGACACTGCCCGGCCTGTCGGGGCTGATCGCCGAGGCGCAGGCATGAGCTGGTTTGCGCGCCTAGCAGCACTGGTGCTGCTGGCGTTGGCGCCGGTGGTGCACGCCGCCGAGGCCGCAGCGGTCGCATCACCTGACGGCAAGATCCGTGTCAGTATCGATGTCGATGGTGAAGGGCACGTTCGCTACAGTGTCGCGCGCGGTACTGCGGCGCTGATTACACCGTCATGGCTGGGCTTCCTGTTCACCGATGCGCCCAAGCTGCACCGCAACCTGTCGGTCACCGGCAGCGAAACCCGCAGCTTTGACGAAACCTGGACGCAGCCGTGGGGCGAGCGCACGCAGGTGCGCAATCATTTCAACGAGCTGCGCGTCCACATCAAGGAAACCAAGCCGCTGGCGCGCGGCTTTGACGTAGTGTTTCGCGTCTTCGATGACGGTGTCGGCTTCCGCTATGAATTCGCCGACCAGCCGAACCTTCACACGCTGAGCATCGCCGAGGAACTGACGCAGTTCAACCTCGCGCAGGACGGCACCGCGTGGTGGGTGCCGGCGTTCGAATGGAACCGCGAGGAGTATATCTACAACACCACGCCGATCCGCGAGATCGCCACCGCGCAGACGCCGCTGACGGTCAAGCTGGCAGACGGTACGCATATCGCGTTCCACGAAGCCGCGCTGGTCGACTTTGCCGGCATGAACATCGCGCGCGTCCAGGGCACGGCATTGAAGGCGGTGCTGACGCCGTCAGCGCGCGGGCCGAAGGTCGTGCGCGCCGCGCCGTTCACGACGCCGTGGCGGACGTTGCAGATTTCGCCCGACGCCGCCGGGCTGGCGATGTCGAACCTCATCCTCAATTTGAACGAGCCCAACAAGCTTGGCGATGTGAGTTGGGTTCACCCCCGCAAATATGTCGGCATCTGGTGGGGCATGCACCTCGACAGCCAAAGCTGGGCGTCGGGCGTCAAGCATGGTGCCACCACCGCCAACGCCTTCAAGACGATCGATTTTGCCGCTGCCAACGGCCTGACCGGCGTGCTGATCGAAGGTTGGAACCTCGGCTGGGACGGCGACTGGTTCGCCGATGGCAAGGACTTCAGTTTCACCCAGGCCTATCCAGACTTCGACCTGCCGAAGATCGCCGCCTATGCCAAATCGAAGGGCGTCCACTTGATCGGCCACCACGAAACTTCGGCGAACATCGCGCACTATGAAGCGCAGATGGACGCGGCGTTCGACATCTATGCCAAGCTCGGTATCGACGCCGTCAAGACCGGCTATGTCTCCGACGCCGGCGGCATGCAGGCACTGGGACCGGACGGCAAGACCGCGTTCGAATGGCACGAGGGGCAAGCGTCATCGGTGCACCACCTCAAGGTCGTCACCGAAGCCGCCAAGCGCCACATCGCCATCAACGCGCATGAGCCGATCAAGGACACCGGGCTGCGCCGCACCTACCCGAACTGGG
>CALDHQ010000340.1 GCA_937894055.1 uncultured Polymorphobacter sp. | reverse complement strand
GTTGCAGGAGTAACCCGGGCCGACGGCGGCCACGGCGGCGCAAGCCGAAGTGACGTTGGTCTGCGTGTAGTAGGCGGCGCGAGCGGCGCCGGCGTAATCGGCAACGGCTACATCGATTGGGACAACGTCGATTCCTACGGCGGCCAGCTCCGCGAGGAAATCACCACCGCTCGCCTCGTCTCCCTCACCGCCGAGACGAATTGGAACTCCTGGCTCTCCACCCAGCTCTCCGTCGGCTACCAAAACAAGGAGAGCATCGTCGGTTTCGGCAGCGGCGCCACGTTCTACGCTCCCAACGCCACCGGCAATCCCCTCCCCGGCCAGTGGTCCATGGGCGCCGGCGGCGCCAGCGGTTCCGCGTGGTCCAACCAGCCGTCCGACTCGCGCTCGTATCGCTTCTCCGCGCTCGCGAACAACTCCCTTTTCGGCGGTCGCGCCCGCAGCCAGACCATCGTCGGCGCCGTACCGGTAATGTCGCGGATCGCGACGGCGAGGTCGCGGTCGCAGTTCGAACCGGGGAAGACGATGACCGCCGACTTCACGCGACTTCGACCTTGAAGTTTTCGATGACGGTGTTCGCCAGCAGCTTGCGGCACATCTCGTCTATGCTTTCGCGCGGCGTGCCGTCGGCGAGCTCGAGCTCGATGAACTTGCCCTGGCGGACGCCCTCGACGCCGCCGAAGCCGAGATTTTCGAGCGCATGCTGGATGGCGCGACCCTGCGGATCGAGCACGCCGGGCTTCAACGTCACGTAAACACGGGCTTTCATGGGCGGCTCTTTCTGGCGGCGAGTCTGCTGGCCGCGCTTATGGCCAAACACCTGTTCAAACTCAAGCGCGAAGGGTGCAAGGCTGCCATGCAGTTCCGCGAACGCCGGTTGACACTTTGGCAGCCGCACTGCAGTTTCCTGCCGTGGCTCCGCGTATTCCCGCTCCCTTGCAGCAGACGCTTTCGATCGGGCTGACCGTCATGGTCGGCACCGCGGTCATGCTCAACTACATCGATCGCGGCGCGGTTTCGATCGCGGCACCGCTGATCAAGGACGAAATGGGGCTGTCGGCGACGGGCTACGGCTATGCCGTGTCGGCGTTTTTCTGGACCTATGTGCCGATGCTGCTGATCGCCGGCTGGCTCGCCGACAAGGTCTCGGTCTACCGGCTGATGGCGGTCGGTGTCGCCGTCTGGGCGGTGGCGACATTGCTCACCGGCTTCACCGGCGGGCTGGTGTCGCTGGTCATCATGCGGCTGGCGATGGGGGTGGGCGAGGGCGTCGCCTTCCCCGCCGCGTCGAAACTGATGGCGCGCGCCCCCGATGCGCGGCGCGGTGTCGCCAACATCGCGATTGCCGGCGGGCTCGCCATGGGCCCGCTGGTCGGCACGCTGGCCGGCGGCGCCATCATGGAAAGCCTCGGCTGGCGGCCGATGTTCTTCATCTTCGGCGCGGTGACCTTGCTGTGGCTGCTGCCGTGGCACCGCTACCGTCACCAGGTCGATACGCCGTTGCCCGATGAGCATCTGCTGACCTCGGCGACCTACGCGCAGGTGCTGCGCACGCCGTCGCTGTGGGCGATGTCGGCGATCCACTTCACCGGCACCTATGCGCTGTACTTCGTCATCGCCTGGCTGCCGCTGTTCCTCGTCAAGGCGCGCGGCTACTCGATCACCGACATGGTGCTGCTGACCTCGATGTTCTACCTCGGGCAGACGGTCGGCGCGGTGGTCGCGGGCTGGCTCACCGACCGGGTGATTGCCGCTGGCCGCTCGCCGTCGCACGTGCGGCGCAATTCGATGATTCTGCTCTATAGCATTGCGGCGTTCGGCGTCATCGCCATCGGGCAGGTCACCTCGACACCGGCGCTGGTGTTCTGGCTGCTGCTCACCAGCCTGTGCTACGGCGCCAACACCGGCTTCCTGTTCAGCGTCGCGCAGATGCTCGCCGGCCCGGCATCGGCCGGCCGCTGGACCGGCGTGCAAAGCGCCATCGGCAACCTTGCCGGCATCACCGGCCCGGTCATCACCGGCATGATCGTCGACAAGGCCGGCTACGGCCCGGCGTTCTACCTGACCGCAGCGATCATCATCGGCGGCGTGATCGCGTTCGCCGTGGGCGTGCCGCGCATCGCGCCGATCGATTGGCGCAAGCGCGACTAACGCCTACTTGCCGCGCGACTTCATGAAATCCATGCACGTCAATCCGGATGATGCGGTTCGCCTGATGCTTGATCTGGAGGCCAGACAAGCCATGGGCGTGCATTGGGGCACCTTCATGCTCACTCAAGAGGCCTTCGACCAACCACCACGCACCCGGCGCGATCGTCGCCGGCACGGCCGCGATGGACCGCCGCGCGTTCACCTCCGCCAACGTCGTCGGTGCGCTCCCCTGGGCCATCGGCCTGCCGGTGCTCGGCGCCATGCTGCTGCCCTGGGGGGGCCTGCTGTGGATACGGGTCTGGGCCTTTCCGCTGATGCTGGTCAGTGTCGCGATCAGCCATGTCTATGTCTGGTTGCGTTATTTCTGAGGCTCCGGCCGCAAATCGTCGGGGGTCAATTGATAGGCACGGCCAAAGCCGCCATTGAGCGCGGCTTGTTCGGGCCTGATCCGGACCAGAATAAAATCGGCAAAGTCGATATAAAGCTGTGCTTTGGGATGGCTGTCGAGATAGAGCAGGCGCGCTTGCGCCCGCTG
>CALDHQ010000339.1 GCA_937894055.1 uncultured Polymorphobacter sp. | reverse complement strand
GGCGTCGCGCGCTCGGCTGCGGTGCATCGAGCACCGTGGCCAGCTGATCGAATGCATAGGTGCTGAACACGTAGAGATCGAACCGGTCCGGGCCGAGCCGGTGGATCACACACGGCACATGGTGGTGGCCGCTCAGGCGGTGGCGGTGGTCGCTCCGGCGGCGGTGGCGGCACATCAGGCGCGGGCGCCGATTCCGGCCAGGCCGGTACAGGCCCTGGAGGCGGCGGTGCGCCGGGCGGCTGGGGTGCAGGGGGTGGCGGCGGGGGCGCCGGCGCGGCCGCGTTCCATCGCTTTCAGTTCCTCAACGTCCCCAATTCCGCCGCCGTGGCGTTCGCCGCGGCTTCCTCCCTCGAGGCTTATGTGACAGCTACCCTCGGCTTGTGGTGCTTCGATAGGCGGGTGCGTTAGCCCGGCAGGTATCCCGCAAACCTAAACAGGAGCGGGCCATTTGTCATTCACCCGGAACTTGACGCCCAGCAGCGACCGAAATGCCGATGACAGCCTTGCAGGCTGTCGAAAGTGCGAACAAGGCCGCTGTCTAGAACGGCCCGCTGGCGAGCCAGCGCTCGACCTGCGGCTTGCGGTCGTTGCCCCAGAACGGCTCGCCGTCCACGACGAAGAACGGTGCGCCGAAAACCCCGGCGGCACCTGCACGATGGGGCCGCGAAACTGCGGCAGCACGGCTTCGATCTGGTCGCGCGTCGGCCGCACGTCGCTTTCGGCGACAACCTCGCCCTCGGCGTCATCGGTGGCGGTCGCCTGCCCCCAGCGCACTTCGAACGCATAGCCCTTGGTCGCGTCGAGCATCCGGCCGGCGAGCTTGGTCGCCTCCCCCAGCGCAATCGGCAACACGCCGGTCGCCAACGGATCGAGCGTGCCGCCGTGGCCGATCTTGGTCTTGGGGAAGCCGCCAGTGCGCAGGATACGCTTCACCGCCGCAACACCCTGCGCGCTCGACAGGCCCAGCGGCTTGTCGAGCACCACCCAACCGTGGATGCTCACATCCAGGCTTTCAGGGCGTCCGATTCCTCGCCGGGCAGCAGCGACAGGATGACGGTGTCGCGGACATGGCCGGTCCAGGTGATCTTGTTGCGGCGCAGGATGCCCTCCTGCTGCGCGCCCAGTTTGCGGATGGCGGCCTGCGAGCGGGTGTTGCGGACATCGACATCGAAGTGGATGCGGTGGAAGCCCAGCGCCCAGGCGTGGCGCACCATCGCCGCCTTGACCGCGAAGTTGAAGCCGCTGCCGCGTACCGACGGCGCGAGATAGGTGTAGCCGATGGCAATCGCGCGGTTGCCGGGCTCGATGCCGTACCAGCTGGTGCAGCCGACGACGCGGTCGCCCTCCAGCACGGCGAACGCCAGCTGGTTGGTGCCGGTGGCCAGCTTGCCGTCGAACTCGCGGTCGAAATCTTCGCCGGTCAGGTTGGTCGAATAGATCGGCCAGATTTCGGTGTCGGCGGCGCACGCCGCGCGCAGCCCCTCGCGGTGCGCCTCGGTGATCGGCACCAGCCGCGCCGGCCCCGCCGCCAGTGGCACATGCAGCGTTTCGGGCGTCATGCCTCGTCGTCGATCTCGTCGTCGCGGATGTCCGACAGGCGGCGCGGCTTGACGTCGGGCTCCAGGTCGCGGGCGATGCGCGGGTTGCGCAGGATCGCGTCGATCTTCGCGCCGGCGTCGAAGCTTTCGTCGAGGCGGAACTGCATGTCGGGGGTGTATTTCGTCGCCAGCCGCTTGGCGACTTCGCCGCGGATGTAGCGGGTGTGTTCGCGCAGCGCCTTGAGCACCGGCTCGGCATCGGCGCCGCCAAGCGGCATGATGAACGCGGTGGCGTGGCGCAAGTCGGGCGAGACGCGGACCTCGCTGACCGAGATGATGTGCGCGTCGAGCACCGGATCGCGGATTTCGCGGCGGCTCAGCAGCTCGGCGAGCGCGTGGCGCACCTGCTCGCCGATGCGCAGCAAGCGGACCGAGCGGCCCTTTTCTTCAACCGGACGCGCCATCAGCGGGGCAACCTTTGCAACCATTCGACAATCGCCGCGCTCAACGCGACGCGGTGATCCGACAGATAGTGATCGGTGGGCCAGATGTAAGACGTGACCTTCGCACCCGGCACCGCTTCGACCGATTTGGCGAGCGCGGCGTTGACGGTGCCGAAGCCCGCCGAACCGCCGCTGCCGGTGGTGCCGCCGAAAATCAGCAACGGCGCCTTGGCGAGTGCGGGGGCTTGCGCTTCGTTGTTCCAGCCTGCGGCGTTTGCTGCCATTTCGGCGAGCAGGCCCTGCGCGGTGATGCCCGAAATCGGCGGCATGCTTTCGGCGAGCCCCGCGACAATCGCCGCCTGTGCCTGCGGGTTCGACAGTCCGGCCGCGCTCGCCGCCGGGTTCCACGCGTCGATCAGGATGACGCCGGCGAGCCCCGGATTATGCGCGGCGGTCTGCACGGTCATGAAACCGCCCATGCTGTGGCCGGCGATGACGATGCGCTTGGGGTCGATGCGATACTTGGCGGCGTTGGCGGGGTCGCGCGCCCAGTCGAGCACGACCTGCGTGTCGTCGATGGCATTGTGGATGCTGAACGCGCCCTGGCTGCCCCAGGCGCCGCGATAGTGGAACAGGATGACGTTCCAGCCGGCGCGACGCGCGGCCTGTGCGATGTCACCGTTCTGCTCGACGCCGGGGAAGCCGTGCAGCAGCAGCATCGTCGGATGCGGCCCCTTGCCTTCGGCGAGGTAGATGCGGCCGTTCATGTTGGCACCGTGGCTGGCAATCAGCAGCGGCATCAGGTCGGCGGGGTAAGCGGTGTTCATCGGCGGATCCGTGACCAATGCCGCCGGCACCGCGAGCGCAGGAGTGGCCAGCAGCAGGGCAGTCAGAAGGCGCAACATGGCGTGTCCTCAAATCCCCCTCGCCGCAAAGCGAGGGGGTTTTCCGTTACAAGACGCGAACGCGTTCCTCGACTTCGAACGTCTCGATGAAGTCGCCGGCCTTGACGTCGCTCGACCCTTCGAGCGTGATACCGCATTCGAGGCCCGACTTGACCTCGGCGACATCGTCCTTGAAGCGCCGCAGCGAGGCGATCGAGCCGTTGTAGATGATGACATCGTCGCGCATGACGCGGGCACGCAGTGCCTTGCGGATGACGCCTTCGGTGACGCGGATACCCGCCGCCTTGCCGGTCTTGCCGGCCTGGAAGACTTCGAGCACCTGCGCGCGGCCGACGACATTTTCGAGCATTTCGGGCCCGAGCTGGCCGGCGAGCGCCAGCTTGAGCTCGTCGATCAGGTCGTAGATGACGTCATAGTATTTCAGGGCCACACCGTCGCGCTGCGCGAATTCACGCGCCTTGGCATTGGCGCGGACGCCGAAGCCGATGATCGGCGCCTTCGACGCCGCCGCGAGGTTGACGTCGCTTTCGGTGATGCCGCCGACACCCGAATGCAGCACGCGCACCTTGATGAGGTCGGTCGAGATCTTGTTGACCGCGCTGACAATGGCTTCGACCGAGCCCTGGACGTCGCCCTTGATGACGAGCGGATATTCCATCGCCTTCGCCGACTTCAGCGCCATGAACATCGAAGCCAGATCGGCCGGCGCACTGACGGTGCGCTTGGCGGTTTCCAGACCCGCACGGTAGCTCGCGACTTCGCGGGCGCGCGCTTCGGATTCGACAACCATGAACGGGTCGCCGGCACGCGGCACCCCCGACAGGCCGAGGATTTCGACCGGCAGCGACGGCCCGGCGGTCTTCACCTGCACGCCCTTGTCGTTGAGCATGGCGCGAACCTTGCCCCATTCGGCGCCGACGACGAAGACGTCGCCGACCTTGAGCGTGCCGCGCTGCACCAGCACCGTCGCCAGCGGGCCACGGCCCTTGTCGAGCTTGGCTTCGATGACGCTGCCTTCGGCGGCGCGGTTCGGGTTGGCCTTGAGTTCGAGGATTTCGGCCTGCAGCAGGATCTTTTCGATCAGCTCGTCGAGACCGGTCTTCTTGACCGCCGAGACTTCGACATCCTGGACTTCGCCACCCATCGATTCGACCTGCACGTCATATTGCAGCAGTGCTTGGCGGATGCGGTTGGCGTCGGCGCCGGCCTTGTCCATCTTGTTGATCGCGACGATCATCGGCACGCCGGCCGCCTTGGTGTGGTTAATCGCTTCGATGGTCTGCGGCATGATGCCGTCATCCCAGGCGACGACGATGATGACGATGTCGGTGACCTTGGCACCGCGGCCGCGCATTTCGGTGAACGCTTCATGGCCCGGCGTATCGAGGAAGGTCACGGCTTCGCCGCCCGGCAGGGTCACCTGATAGGCGCCGATATGCTGGGTGATGCCGCCGGCTTCGCCCTTGACGACGTCGGTGCCGCGCAGTGCGTCGAGCAGGCTGGTCTTGCCGTGGTCGACATGGCCCATGATGGTGACGACCGGCGGGCGCTTGACGAGCGTTGCCGGATCATCGGCTTCGCCGACCATGCCGACTTCGACGTCGGCATCCGACACGCGGACGATGTTGTGGCCGAATTCGCTGATCACCAGCTCGGCGGTGTCCTGATCGAGTTCGGTTTCATACGACGAACCCGGCATGTCGAGCTTCGACAGCAAGCGCACGATGTCGCTGGCGCGTTCGGCCATGCGGTTCGCGAGTTCCTGCACGGTGATCGATTCGGGGACGGTGACGTCGCGGACCTGCTTGGCCTGCTTGCCGCCCTGATGCGCGCGCTTGTCCTTTTCGCGTGAACGGCGCAGCGCCGCGAGGCTGCGGACGCGGACGCTGTCATCGTCGGTCAGCGCGCGCGTCACGGTCAGCTTGCCGCCACGGCGTTCTTCGCTGCGCGGCCGCGTCGGCGCACCGCGGCGGCGGCCGGCTTCGTCGTCGTCGATGATCGGCGTCACGGCACCAATGATGCGGACGCCCTTGACCTCTTCCTCGGCGGGCTTGGGGGTCGGACGCGTCGCGAGTTCTTCCTCGATGCGCTTCTTTTCCTCAAGCCGCAGCTTTTCGGCTTCGGCAGCTTCGGCGCGCTCCTGGTCCTCTCGGATGCGGGCTTCCTCGAGCGCCCGCATGCGGTCTTCTTCGGCCTGGCGCATCATCGCGGCGACGCGTTCCTGCGGCGTCAGCTTCGAAAAGTCAGGTGCCGGGCGCGGCTTGGCCTTGGGCGCGGGCTTTGCGGCCACAGGCGCAGGCGCGGCAGGTGCCGGTGTGGGCGCAGCCGGCGCAGGCGCAGCCGCCTTGGTTTCGACCGGTGCGGCCACAGGCGCGGCGGGCGCTTCGGCGACTTCAGGCTTGGGCGCTTCGGGCGAACAAGCCACGGCAAGTGCAAGTATCGCGGCCGAGGCGGCGGCGAAGAGTTGGCGCTTCATGAGTTTCTCCCGATGTTTCCCCGAACGGCAGCAGTAGCGCATGGCTATCGCCGGTAAAAGATTGCCGTTAGGGGACGTGGGTGCGTGGCCGCGCAAAGAGGCGTCGATATATAGCTCTCGACATCGTGGACTTAAGCGCCTATATGCCCGCTCGAACCAGTTCTCACATCGAAGCGGCGGCCCCGGGAACTGGGCCGCCGCTTCGCATTTCAGGCCCGGAAACAGGCCAAAACCGAAGGAAAAGCACCCCGTATGCGGGCGCAGAGTGAACTTGAAATTCGTATCCTCGACATGATCGAGCCCGTGGCGACAAGCCTCGGCCTCGACATCGTGCGTGTGCGCGTGACCGGCTCGCAGACGCCGACGCTGCAGATCATGGCGGAGCTGCCGGACGGCACGATGACGGTGGCGCGGTGCGCGCGGCTTTCGCGTGCGATCTCGCCGGTGCTGGAAGCTGAAGATCCGATCTCGAGCGAGTATTCGCTTGAAGTGTCCTCGCCCGGTATCGACCGGCCGCTGACGCGGGTTGGCGACTTCGCCAAATGGATCGGCCACGAGATCAGGGTCGAGCTGGGCACGCCGACGATCGACGGACGCAAGCGTTTCCACGGAGCCATCGTCGGTGAAACGGATGGCGTGGTCGAGCTGGACCTGAAGGATGGCGGCAGCGCCAAACTCAATGTCGCGGACATGTCCCGCGCGACCATGGTGTTGACCGACAAGCTGATCCAGGCAGCGCGAGCCAAGGGTCAGGCGCCTGTCGAAGGCGCTGAGGAAGAAGACGAAGAAGATATCGCGATCGAAGGCGAGTTCGCGGCTGAGGATTTTGACGACGTTGAGGTCGACGAAGATCTCGATGAGGATTTTGACGAAGAGTTCGACGACGCGGAAGAAGACCCGGCGTCGGACAAGAAGGAGTAGGGAATGGCTACCGGAGCAGTTTCGGCAAACAGGCTGGAAATCCTGCAGATCGCCAACGCGGTCGCGGCGGAAAAATCCATCGACAAGCGCATCGTGCTTGAGGCGATGGAGGAGGCGATCCAGAAAGCTGCGCGTTCGCGCTACGGCCTGGAGCACGACATCCGCGCCGAGATCAATCCGGATAGTGGCGAAACCCGCCTCTGGCGCGTCCAGACTGTCGTCGAAACGGTCGAAAATCCGGTCACGCAGCTGACGCTGGCCGAAGGCAAGAAAATGGATGCGGACGCCGAAATCGGCAACGAATTCCGCGAAGAGCTGCCGCCGTTTGAATTCGGCCGCGTCGCTGCCCAGACGGCGAAGCAGGTCATTACGGGCAAGGTTCGCGAAGCCGAGCGCGCCCGCCAGTACAACGACTTCAAGGACCGCGTCGGTGAGGTCATCAACGGCACGGTGAAGCGCGTCGAATACGGCCACGTCATCGTCGATCTCGGCAAGGCCGAAGGCGTTAT
>CALDHQ010000338.1 GCA_937894055.1 uncultured Polymorphobacter sp. | reverse complement strand
TTGTGATAATAGAGCGGATTGTTGAGCCAGGCCGGTTTCTTGGCGTTCTCTTCGCCCCTGGGCACATAGGGCGTGTAGGCGAACGACGGATCGGTCAGCCTGGCCCAGTTGGCCGCGCCCGGCACGTGATCCCCGGCGAACCCCGGATTGATCGGCGCGCCACCGATCCCGCCCCGGCGCGAGAACGGATAGTCGGCCTTGCTGCGATAGTCATAATTCCCGCCTTCGCGGTACTGGATCACATCGGCGGTGTGGTTGGCGATGATGTCCATATAGACCTTGATCCCGCGCGCGTGAGCGGCATCGACGAAGGTCCTGAATTCCGCCTCGGTCCCGAAATGCGGATCGATCGTGGTGAAGTCGGTCACCCAATAGCCGTGATATCCGGCGCTTTCCTGCCCGGGCGCGCCCTGTACCGGCTTGTTCCTGAACACCGGCGCGAACCACACCGTGGTCGCCCCCAGCCCCTGGATGTAGTCGAGCCGCGCGGTCAGCCCCTTGAGGTCGCCGCCGTGGTAGAAGCCCTTGTGCGTCGGGTCATAGCCCGTCACCAGCCGGTCGCCGGTCAATCCGCCGCGGTCATTGGCAGGGTCGCCGTTTTCGAAACGGTCGGGCAGCACGAAATAGATCGTTTCGTCCTGCGGCAGCCGGGCGCGATAGTCGGCTGCGAGCGCGCTACCGGCCGAAAGCAGCGTCGCCGCTGCGAGCAATCCCTGACGCCAAAGCCGCATCGTCATGCCTCCACCGATGGTGCGCGGCAAAAGCCGGCGATGAAATCCGCGTGTCCCGGCAAGCTGGCTGCACCGCGTGCTGCAACGGTGCGCAGCTTGCCCAGATAGTCGCCAAGGTCGGCGTCCGAAATCGCATCGGCGAGCGGATGATAGGTCGCCGCCTGCACCCCCTGCCCGATCAGCACCTGCGCCCAGCCCACTTCGGTGAACAATTCCTCATGCTCACGGAAAATCCGCCCGCTGGCTTCGAACAGTTCGATTTTCGCTGCCAACGTGTCGGGGATACCCATGTTGCGGCAATAGTCCCACAGCGGCTCACCGGTGCGACCGTTGGCGCGGTAGTGCAGGATGATGAAGTCGCGGATGCGTTCGAATTCGAAATCAGCCTGGCGGTTGTATTCGTCGCGGTCGGCGTCGCGGATGACCTTGCCCGGCAGCAGCGCCAGCAGTCGCGAAATGCTCGACTGCACCAGATGGATGCTGGTCGATTCAAGCGGTTCGAGAAACCCGCTCGCCAGTCCGATCGCGACGCAATTGCGGTGCCATTGCTTGCGGCGCTTGCCCGTCACGAAACGCAGCGACCGAGGTTCCGCGAGTGCCTTGCCGTCGAGATTGGCAAGCAACGTCGCCGCCGCATCATCATCGCTGATGAAGTCGCTGGCATAGACATAGCCGTTGCCGGTGCGGTGCTGCAGCGGGATGCGCCACTGCCAGCCGGCGGTGCGTGCCGTCGAGCGCGTATATGGCGCGATTTCGCCGCCTGCCCGCGCACTTGGCACCGCGAGCGCGCGGTTGGCCGGCAGCCAATGCGACCAGTCGTCATAACCCGCGCCCAGCGCTTCCTCGATCAGCAACCCGCGGAAGCCCGAGCAGTCGATGAACAGGTCGCCGTCGATGCGTGTGCCGTCTTCGAGCACCACTGCCTCGATATGGCCGTCGTCGGCGCGCAGCGGCACCTGCATGATACGGCCTTCGTGGCGCATGACACCGCGGGCCTCGGCATATTTGCGCAAATATGCCGCATAGAGCCCGGCGTCGAAATGATAAGCCCAGGCCAGCGGCGGGATGACCGAGCCGGCAGCCGGCGGTGCGTTGCCAAAATGCCCGGCGCGTGCGGCGGCTTCGTTGAGCGAATACTGCCCCAGCGGCCCGGCACTCTCACCGGCGCGCAGCCAATAATGATGGAACGGCACCAGCCCGAGGTCGCGGCCAACCGGACCAAAGGCGTGCATGTAGCGGTGCCCCGGCCGCGTCCAGTCGACGAATTCGATACCGAGTTTGTAGGTGCCTTGCGTGGCGCGCAGGAAGTCTGCCTCGTCGATGCCGAGCGCCGCGTTGAACAGCTTGATCTGCGGGATCGTCGCCTCGCCGACGCCGACGGTGCCGATGGCATCCGATTCGACCAGCCGGATGCGCGTGCCCTTCACGGCAAACCGTGCGAGTGCAGCCGCCGCCATCCAGCCGGCGGTGCCACCGCCGACGATAACGATGTCACTCTGCCGATTGTCAGTCATACACCCTCACGGCAACCCGGCTCAAACACCCCGAGAAAAGGCGCGTGGCGGCGCCGTGCACCGCCACGCGTTAGTGGGGATGCTTACTTGTTCATGCCGAACTTGTAGCCGATGCCGAACAGGAAACGACGACCAAAGTTCTGGTTGTCGATGACCTGTGTGGTGTCACCCGACTGGTAGGTGACGAACGGCTCGTTCGACAGGTTCTGGCCCTGCAGCAGGATCGACAGACCGGCAAACTTCGAACCCGGCTGGAACTCGTAACCGATCTGCGCATCGACCAGCGTCTCGGGGTCCACCGTGCGGAAGGTCCGGGCATTGCCGAAGCCGGCAACTTCACCCAGGAACTCCGAGCGGTAGCTCAACGAAACGCGCGCCTGGAAGCCCTGCTTTTCGAAATACAGCGTCGCGTTGCCGACATACTTCGACAGGCCGGGGATCGGCGACGAGGCGTTGTTCGGATCGGGCTGGATGTTGCTTTCGGTGATCGAGAAGTTGCCGATCAGACCAAAGCCTTCAAGCGCATCGGTGAACTTGTTGAACGGCAGCGTGCCCGAAAACTCGACGCCGTACATCTCGCCGCCATTGCCGTTGGTCGGGATGGTGACATAGCCAACGTTGAGCACCGGCGCAGGGCCGCTCGACACCGGGAAGCCGGTGAAGTTGTAGAGCACCGACTGGTCGTAGATGTAGGTGTCGAGGTTCTTGTAGAAGCCCGCGACCGCAACATAGGCAACCGGTCCGAAGTATTTTTCGAACGAAACGTCAACGGCGTTGGCGATCCACGGACGCAGCGCCGGGTTGCCACCGCTACCACCCCACGGCGAGAATTCGGGGTCGGTCTGGTTGGCCAGTGCCGGGTTGTAGCTGAAGTTGATCGACGCACGCATCTGGTCGAGACGCGCACGCGCCATCTGCTTCGACAGGCCGAAACGCGCCACAAACTGTTCGGGCGTACGCAGCGACAGGTTGAGGCTCGGCAAGGCGTAGGTGTACTCGGCGCCACCGGAAACGTTGTTCGAAGTGAACGCCGGCGTCCCGCTGGCAGCTTCGCCGTTCGAACGCTGGTTGGTGTTGATCACCTGGACACCGACGTTACCGGTCAGCGTGTTGTTGCCCACCGGCGTATCGATGTTGAGCTGCAGATAGCCCGTCATCACCTGCTCGGAAACGTCCCAGCCCTTGGTCAGCACGTCGGCGTTGGGGTTGCGGACAAGGTTGTAGGTGCCGCCATTGACCAGTGCGATCGGATCATAGCTGACCATGCCGGGCACGCCGAGGAAGCCGAGTTCGGTCGGTGCCAGCAGGCTACCGGCCGGGATCGGCTGGCTCAGCGCGCCGTTCTTGAGGCCGAGGAAATATTCGTCCTGCACCAGCGACTTGGTGCGGTCGGCGTAGTTGAAACCGAAGCTGACGCTCTTCAGGAAGCCCATGTCGAGCTCGCGCTCGAAGCCGGTGCGCCACGCGAACAGTTCATCGTCGACCGTCGGATAGTTGACGTAACCAACCTGGCCACCCGGGATGACGTCGCTGCCCCAGCCCTGCGGGCTGGTGAGCTTGATCAGATTGGCGTCGGCATAGTTGATCGACGGGTTGAAGCTGGTCGTCGAGTTGCTGTTGGTGGTGAAGCCAAGGTTGTCATACGGCCCCGAACCCGCCGGACCGGTACCCGAATAGGATTCCAGAATGGTGTCGTTGCGCGTGACGTGGCTGTAGCTGACGTCGGTGAACGCCATCCAGCCGTCCTTCTGGAACTTGGCGTTCCAGCCGAGCGCGAGGTTCGTCGCATCGCGGGCGTTGGCATCGTTGCGGACAACGCCCTTGACGCCGTTGAAGGTGCCGCTGGTGATGCGGCCACCGGCAGCGGTGTAGCCCGGCGCCAGCGAAGCCGAGCTCCACTGCAGCGGGAATTCGATGCCGCGCAGGATCTGCGAATCGTCGAACTTCGACCAATAGACGTCGCCGACGGTGGTGAAATTGTCGTTCGGCGTATATTCGAGCGTGCCGACGACGCCGGTGCGCTTCAGCTCGGTCGAAGTCACATACGGCTTGGCGCCGCCGATGACGATGTTGGTCGCGTCATAGTTGGGGTAGCCCCAGGCGTTGAAGCGCTCGATCTGCGTCGGCGATTCCATGTGCGCGATGCCGACGGCGATGCCGAGCGTGTCATCCATGAACTGGTCGACATACAGGCCCGACAGGCGGTAGCCGGTATCCTTCGACCCCGAATTGAGCGCACCCAGCGACAGCCATTCGCCGCGCGCGTTCACGGCGATCGCCTGCTTGCCATATTCGAGCGGGCGGATGGTGCGCAGGTCGACGGTGCCCGACATGCCGGCGCCGACGAGTGCCGCCGACGGCGTCTTGTAGATGACGACCTGGCTGATCAGTTCCGACGGGAACTGGTCATATTCGACGCCGCGGTTGTCACCGACGGTGGTCTGTTCGCGGCCGTTGAGCAGCGTGGTCGAGAAGTCGGGGCCGAAGCCGCGGATCGACACGGCTTGCGAGCGGCCATCGACGCGCTGCGCGGTGACGCCGGGGAGACGGGCGATCGAGTCGGCGATGCTGTTGTCGGGGAGCTTGCCGATGTCTTCGGACGAGATCGATTCAACGATCTGGTTCGACAGGCGCTTTTCGGTGATCGACGCCTGGATGGCCGACCGCAGGCCGCTGACGATGATGTCGTTGGGGTTTTCCTCGGCGACCTTCTTCGAAGCGGTCTCGACGTTGGGGGTCAGCGACGGATCAGTGCCGACCTGCGCGAACGCCGCCTGGCTGGTCGCGACAAACAGCAGTGACGCCGCAATGGCGCCGGTGCTGGCATTCAACGAAAGACGCGCAGCACCGCGCACGCCAAAACGGCTGCCTGAATCAATCATGTGTCACTCCCCAAGTTCGGTCACCGCGTCCTGATCGCGTCGGAAACCGCCTGATTACGCCAAAACTCTCGCCGAAATTCGAATTTCAAACGATTGCATGAAGCTATTATGACTTTCCGCGCCAAAGCCAAGCCGATTGAATACGTATTCAAAAATGCAGTGCAATCGGTTGCATTTTCGCCACACCCCTGCCCCGTGGCGGGTGGCACGGCAGGCAAATTGGGCTAAGGTTCAGCCGTGCAACAACAATTCGCAGGCAGTATGTCGGTTTTCAGCTTCAACAACGCCATCGTCCGCACCCCCGCACGCTCGGTGGTCGACGGGCTGCGCGCCGGCGACCACGCCGGCCCCAGCGCCGCTGGCGTTGCCGCCGAGCATGCTGCCTATGTTGCGGCGCTGGCTGACGCCGGGCTGAAGGTGACTACGCTGCCGCCGCTCGAAGCCTTCCCCGATTCGGTTTTCGTCGAAGACCCGGCGCTGGTGTTCGGCGGCACTGCCATCATCCTCAACCCCGGCGCCCCGAGCCGCGCCGGCGAGGCCGCCGAAATCCGCACCGAGCTCGCCCGCCAGTTCGCGCAGGTCATCGAACTCGACGCCGGCCATGCCGATGGCGGTGACGTCATGGTGACACCTGACGCAGTCTATATCGGGCTGTCGGCGCGCACCGACGCCACCGGTGCCGCGGCCCTGGCGCGCGCACTGGCGCAGATTGGCCGCACCGCGCGCATCGTCACACCGCCGCCGGGCGTATTGCACCTCAAGACCGGCGCAAACCTGATCGATGAAGACGTGCTGCTCGTCACAGCGCCGATGGCGGCAGCGGGCATGTTCCCCGGTTTCGACTGCATCACCGTCGGCGACGGCGAGGACGCGGCGGCCAATGCGCTGCGCCTCAACGACTGGCTGCTGGTCGGCGCCCACTTTCCGCGCACCATCGACAAGCTCGCGGCCCGCGGTTTCAAGCTGGTGCCGCTCGACACCCGCGAAATCGGCAAGATCGACGCCGGCCTGTCGTGCATGTCGCTGCGCTGGCAGGCGTAGCCCCGGGCGCTACTTCACCCCCGCATCGAGCGCGTGGCCATAGCTGAACACCCGCGCCAGCTTCCACGTGCCGGCTTCGTTTTTCCACACATCAAAAAAGGTCGCGGTTTCGATCAGCTTGCCGTCGAGCTTGCCGCCGACGCCGTAGAAGCGGTGCTGTCCGGTCTGGATGGCACCGTAGTTGTTGAGCAAATAAACCTGCACCGAACCTGGCACGATCTCGCGCCGCGCGCGGTAGTCCTCGCCGGTCTTCTGGCGTGCGCACGTCGCGGCGATGCCGGCAATGAACTGCGCGCCGCTGGTTGAACTCAGCCCGTCCTTGTCATGGTAGAATTCGAAATCGTCGGCGATCAGCCCGGGCAGCTTCGCCGTGTCACAGCTGTTGAAGATGATATCGAACAGCTCGGCGTCGCGCGCTTCAAGCGCCTTGACTGTGGTTGCATCGGTCGTCGGGCCGTCGCGCGGGCCGGCGAGCACGGGCGCCGCAAGCAGCGCGGCAAGGAGCATGACTTTGATCATGAAATCCGTGTATTGCATGCATAATACACAGTCAATCGCGAAACAGCTATTTGGCGCTGGGCACTTGGTTCGTATTTACCATTTGCACGCCGCTGGTCGTCGCCACACCGGCTATCTGGCCGCTAACACCAACAACAATGTTGATCGACGGCTGTCCCCGAACAGTCAGCGTATAGTTACCTGGCTTAAGCCCGCTGAAGCTAAATCGGCCATCGCTACCGGTGACACCGTTTGCGGTTGCCGTTCCGGGATTGCGCTTCACGACGATACCTACCCCCGGAATGGGATTAGATGCCTGAGCGATTGGCACAGCGGTTGAAGGCGCGCCTTGCTGCGCCGGTTTCGAGGCGCCGATCAAAGGTACCGGCGCTAGAACAACACACAATCCAATGCCCAACAACAGTTTCCGGCGCATAGTCAGGACCCTTCGAAGCAATTCAGACGAAGTCGGTACTAAGAAATGTTTACACTATTTTGCGCACAGGGCCAATAATCAACGCGCATTCACGCTCAACGCAGGCAACTATCCACGCCCTCGTTGCGCACGATGCGAATGCGCTTTTCGATGCGGCGGGCATAGCGCTTGGTATAGCGGCCGGGGTCGGCGGCATCGCGCTTGATCGGCTGCGGCAGGATGGCCGCCAGCCGCGCGGCCTGCTTGGGTGACAGCTTGGCGGCGCTGGTCTTGAAATAATGCTGCGCCGCCGCTTCGACGCCAAAGATGCCCGGCCCCATCTCGATGACGTTGAGATAGACCTCCATGATGCGCGGCTTGCCCCACATCAGTTCGATCAGCCCGGTGAACCACGCCTCTGCGCCCTTGCGGACATAGGAGCGGCCGGGCCACAGGAAGACGTTCTTGGCGGTCTGCTGCGATATCGTCGAGCCACCGCGCAGCTTCTTGCCATTGGCGTTGCGCGCCATCGCGGCCTCCATCGCGGCAAAGTCGAAGCCGTTATGCGCGCAGAAATTGGCGTCCTCGGCGCCGATCACCGCGCGCGGCACCGACTTGGCGATGTCGTCCAGTCCGACCCAATGCTGCTCGACATGGTTGCCCTGCACGGCGTCACGCAGCATCAGGAATGTCGTCGGCGGATTGATCCAGCGATACGCCAGCACCCAGACGAGGCTGAACACGACCAGCACCACCACTGCGCGCACGACCAAGCGCAGCAGCCGCGTGATCAGGTTCGGGCGGCGCGCTGTTGGCAAATTAGTTTCCCCGCATGCATTGCTGATGCCCATGTTGCGGCGGCCGCAGCGAAGGTCAACCGGCGATTGATCGGTCATCCACATAGCCGGTTTGTGGAAAGGGCAGACCCGGGGAACTTTCAGCGCTGATGGCGAACAAGCGGGCGCCAAGGCAAGTGACAGCGCGCGCCACTTGCGCTATTATTTCACCGCATTTCAGTGTTTGCGGTCAAATAGCTGGCTCAACGCACAGGGGAATCGATATGCGCACCGGTTTTATACTCCTGTCTGCAGCGACAGGATTGGCATTTGCGAACCCGGCAGCTGCAGTTCTGCCAGTCTATGGACAGACATGGACTGAAGGTGACTGCGCAATTGCAGGTATCGTCAGTGATCAATATTGCGACCCTGCGCCAACGCTTTTCTATGACGAATGGGTTTCGACTCCACGCGACATGAACGTCAACTATGCTGCCAGCGCGTTCAATGCGGCAACGGGCGGCTCGCTCGATCTGACGAGTAGCGTCGATGCCACGTGGGCAAATGCCAGTTCGGGCGCAGTCAGCATTGCCGGCAGCGTCAACGTAGCGGCAGACAGCCCCGACGACGCCGGACAGCGTTATCAAGGCGGCGGTCAATGGGTGTACCGGTTTACCGCCGAAGGTGATGGCACACTTTCGCTCGACTATTTGCTTTCGACCAGCGTCGGCGCGTTCCCGGAGTCGGTTTGGTTCTTCACCTGGATCCGCAACGGCACGGTACTGGACAATATCGAGTTCTTCGATCCGGCCGGCCCGGTTTACAATGGCAACTTCACGCGCCCGGTGACGACCGGCAGCAACTACGAACTGGCGCTTGTTGGTGCGTGGATGGCCGACGCGAACCCGGACGGCCTGATTGGCAATTACACCCGTTATGCCTCGCTGGTTGCGAACTGGTCGATTGCCGAAGGTCCGCCACCTCCGCCGAAAACGTTGACGAACGCCAAAGAGCCTGACATCAAAAACCATGCCTATGCGGCAACGATCCTCAGGTGGCCGGATACCCCGGAATGGCCGACCGGATGTTGTCGGAACGACCGGCCGGATACGTCGGAATGCGCAAAGAAAGTGCCGTGAAGGGGGAGGGTCAGGAGTTCTCCGTCGCAGCGCCTGATCCGACGGGCGCGGATCGTGATGGGGACCATGCCGCCGGTGAGCAAGGTGCGACAGCTTCTGCTGCTGTGTCCCAGGCTCAGCCCGAGAAATCCCGGAAAGAGAAGCTGGTGGTAATGTTCCGCTTGGCGAACGCTGTCGAGCGCCGGATCGCAGGTCTTCCCGGCACGCAAGGCATGAGCAAAGACTAT
>CALDHQ010000337.1 GCA_937894055.1 uncultured Polymorphobacter sp. | reverse complement strand
GACTGGAGTTCAGACGTGTGCTCTTCCGATCTCGACCTAGACGCGATCGTGGCCGTGCCGCTCGCGCTGCGCGAGGGCGACAGCGACGCAGAGCTCGAGCGCGTGGCGGAGCCCGTGCGCACGCTGCTCGGAAAGGCGACGACCTGCGTCGGCCGCGAGCGCGAGATCGCCTCGCTCGTGGCCTATGTCTGCAGCCCGCTTGCCGCGGCCACCAACGGCGCCGCACTGCGCGCCGATGGTGGCGTGCTCGGCATTTGGCAGTTGCAGGAGCCCACATTAGTGACGCTGGACGGTTCCGGTTACCGATTCACGCCCGCCTGTCTGGCCAGTACCGATCACCGTGCGCGTCTGTGTGCAGAGGATGACGGCCGCATGATTTCCGTCAAGGGCGACGATTTCCCGCTTTCCCTGCTTGAACCCTGGATCAACAACGCCGGCAAGGAATTCACCTATTCAGGGACAGCGGCATTGCGTGCCGAACTGCCCAAGGATTTCGCCTTGACCGGTTCCGGTTACGTCGATCTGGATGTGCCTTTGTTGAAGGTAGGCGTGAAGCCCAACGCGGCCAACGAAGTCATCCGCATCGAGGATTTCCAGCTGCAGATGAAATGGCTGGCGAACCGGCTTGCCGGTGAGGTGAAGGCGCGTCTTCCCGAGGGCGGCCTGATCGAGGGTGCCCTTGATACCGGCTTTGGCGACCTCGGCAGGCTTGGCAACAGGCTTCGGTTCTTCCACTTTCTTGGGCGGCAGTTTATTGCCAGGCTGCGACATCATCAAACGGATGGCTGCTGCCTCAGCCTCAGCTTTACGGCGCCGATCACCCAGATCTGCCGCACGTGCAACATCTTCATCTGCGCGGGCGTGGTGTTCTGCGCCTCGTCGAGGATCACGAACGCCTCGTTCAACGTGCGGCCGCGCATGAAGGCCAGCGGCGCCACCTCGATGATGCCCGAGGTGATGCAGCGCTCCACATGCTCGGGGCGCATCATGTCGTAGAGCGCGTCGTAGAGCGGGCGCAGATACGGATCGACCTTGTCCTTCATGTCGCCGGGCAGGAAGCCGAGCCGCTCGCCGGCTTCGACTGCCGGGCGCGACAACACCAGCCGGTCGACGGTGCCGGCCACCAGCTGGCTGACCGCCTGCGCGACCGCGAGATAGGTTTTGCCGGTGCCCGCCGGCCCGAGCGCGAAGATGACGTCGTGGCTCGACAGTGCCTCGATATACTTCACCTGTGTCGGCGAGCGCGCAACGATGGTCTTGCGGCGCGTGTGGATGGTGGCGAGCGTGGCGGGGCCACCGCCGGCATCGGCGCGCGTCAGCCCGTCGAGCGACGGGTCGGCGCTGATCGCCACGGCGCCGGCAATGTCGCCGGGGTCGAGCGCACGGCCGGCGACCAGCCGGTTGTAAAGGCCCGCGAGCACGTCGCGGGCACGCGCGACGCTTTCGGCGTCACCTTCGATCGCAACCTTGTTGCCGCGCGCGCTGATGTGGACGCCGAGTTCGCGTTCGATGACGATGAGGTTTTCGTCATACTGGCCGAACAGTGGCCCCATCAGGTGCGGGCGGTCGAATTCATGCTCCAAGCGCACGCGGTCGGCGGGCTGCATGGTGCTGCGCGGAGCGCCAGTGCGTGGTGCGGATTTCTTGGCCATGCTCAGGCCGCCCGCGCATGGGCAAGCACCACGCCTTCGAGGCTGTTGGGCTGGGCATCGCGCAGCTCGACGCGGACGATATCGCCGATGGCGGCGTCACCGGCTGCGACATGCACCGATTGCAGCCACGGCGACTTGCCGATGAGCTGGCCGGGGCGGCGGCCCTTGCGTTCGAGCAGCACATCGACCTGTTTGCCGACGCTGGCGCGGTTGAACGCCAGTGCCCCCGCGCTGATCGCTTCCTGCAACTCGGCAAGCCGGGCTTCCATGACCGCTTCGGGCACTTGATTCTCCATTGTTGCTGCAGGGGTTCCGGCACGAGGACTGTATTTGAAGCTATAGGCTTGCGCGTATCCGACGCGTTTGACCAGCGCGACGGTGTCGGCGAAGTCCTGGTCGGTTTCGCCGGGGAAGCCGACGATGAAATCGCCCGACAGCGCGATGTCGGGACGCACGGCGCGCAGCCGGTCGAGGGTGGCGAGATACGAATCGACGGTGTGCGCGCGGTTCATGGCCTTGAGGATGCGCGTCGAGCCCGACTGCACCGGCAGATGCAGATATGGCATCAGCTCGGGCACTTCGGCGTGCGCGGCGATCAGTGCATCATCCATGTCGCGCGGGTGCGAGGTCATGTAGCGCAGCCGCGCCAGCCCCGGCAGCGCCGCCATCCGTCGGATCAGCCCGGCGAGCGTGATTGGCGTGCCGTCAGCGTCATGGCCGTGGAAGGCGTTGACGTTCTGGCCGAGCAGCACGATTTCGCGCGCGCCCGATGCGACCAGCGACCGCGCTTCGGCAATCAGGTCGGCGGCCGGGCGCGAGACTTCGGCACCGCGCGTGTAGGGCACGACGCAGAAGGTGCAGAATTTGTCGCAGCCTTCCTGCACCGTCAGGAACGCGCTCGGCGGCACCGCGCGGCGGCGCGCGGGCAGGGCATCGAACTTGGGGTCGATCGGCATGTCGGTATCGACCGCCGCCTTGCCGCCTTGCGCGGCGGCGAGCAGTGCGGGCAGCCGGTGATAGGCCTGCGGACCGACGACGACATCGACGGTGGGCGCACGGCGGGCGATTTCGGCGCCTTCGGCCTGCGCGACGCAGCCGGCGACGACGATGACCGGCTTGACCCCCGACTTGCGCTTCGAGGCTTTCAGCCGGCCGATATCCGAATAGACTTTCTCGGCGGCCTTTTCGCGGATGTGGCAGGTGTTGAGGATGACGACGTCGGCGTCTTCGCTGGTCTTGGCGGCGACCATGTCGCTGGCTTCGAGCAACTCGCCAATACGTTCGGAATCATAGACGTTCATCTGGCAGCCGAAGGTCTTGACGAAATAACGTTGGCTCACAGGCAGAACGATCTCCGGTCCAGCGCCGCGCAGTTTTGCGGCAACACGACTCCTATACGGGGTAACCGCGACCGGCGAAAGCGCCGCGCCACGGCCATCAATGGACGGGTCGCGGCGTGTTGCCGCCGCGCATCAACTGGCGGTAGCTGGTGGCGATGACATTGTGGCAATGCCGCATCAGCGCCTTGCGGTCGGCGAAATCGGCGGCGCGCACCGCGGGGTGAAAGACGATTTCGGTGCGGATCGGGCCAAGCGCCATCAGCGTCAGCGCATGCGGTGCGAGTTCGCTGTCGCCGACCCAGGCGATGTCGGGCAGTTGGCCGCGCGTGACCGGCATGCCATTGACGCGCGTATAGGCGATGGTGACGGGCTGGATCAGGAAGTCCGCGGCTTCGGGGCCTTCGACCACGGCGAACAGCGCCGATTTGAACGGCATGACGCTGACGCCGTCGCTGTTGGTGCCTTCGGGGAACAGGATGACATCAGCACCCTGCGCCAGCCGTTCGATGATGGCGTTGCGCTGTTCAGCGGTGCGCGCACGCCGCTCGCGCTCGATGTAGACGGTGCGCGCCAGCGTCGCCAGCCAGCCGACGACACCCCAGCCAGCGACTTCGGACTTGGCGACAAACGCCGCGCGGATCTGGCTGCCGAGCACCGGGATATCGAGGTAGGAGATATGGTTGGCGACGTAGAAGACGCCGCCCTGGCGCACCGGCGCGCCATGGATACTGATGCGCAAGCCCAGCGACCGGCACAGCATTTTGTGAAACATTTGCGTGAGTTGCGGCCAGCCGCCGGGACGCAGGTTGCGGGTCAGCAGCTCGATCGGCACCAATACGGTAACGGCGGTTCCGGCACCCAGTGCGGCGCGCGTCCGGCCATAGATTTTGGCGCCAAACCCGATCTGCCGTGGCGTCTTCGACGTGTCTGGCGCAGCTGCGTTGTTCAGCTGGGTTTCCCTGAAGGCTTGGTCGGGCTGCCGTAGAGTTCCATGCGGTGGTCGACCAGCTTGTAGCCCAGTCGTGCGGCGATCTTGGCCTGCAGTTCTTCGATCTCGGGATCGTGGAACTCGATGACCTGGCCGGTTTCGATGTCGATCAAATGGTCATGATGTTCATCGGGGACGGTTTCATAGCGCGAGCGCCCGTCACGGAAGTCATGGCGTTCGAGGATGCCGGCTTCTTCGAACAGGCGGATCGTGCGGTACACGGTGGCGATTGAAATGCGCGAGTCGATCGCCGCCGAGCGCCGGAACAGTTCCTCGACATCGGGGTGATCCTGCGCATCCGACAACACGCGGGCAATGACGCGGCGCTGGTCGGTGATCCGCAGGCCCTTGGTGGCGCACAGCGCTTCGATATCGATCCTGCCGCTCATGTTCACCCCGGTGAAGATTGCCTTGCCAGCATATTAGAAAGCCGCTGCGGCGGCGGCAAGTGATGGTGCACCGATTGTCGGAAACGCGGCACAAACAAAAAGGCGGCGGTTGCCCACCCAACCGCCGCCTTTCTTGTGTCGGAGTCGAAAAACTAGCGCTTGCTGGTGCGCTTGGTGCCGAGACCGATCTTCTTGGCGAGCACGCGACGCTGTGCAGCGTAGTTGGGCGCAACCATCGGATAGTCGGCGGGCAGGTTCCACTTGGCGCGATACGCATCCGGCGTCAGGCCGTAGTGCGTCATCAAGTGGCGCTTGAGCATCTTGAGCTTCTTGCCGTCTTCGAGGCAGATGACATAGTCGGGCTTGATCGACGCGCGGACGCTGACAGCGGGCTCCTGACGCGGTTCAGGCGCCTTCACGTCCTGACCCAGACGTGCGAGCGTCGTGTAAACATGCTCGATGACATGCGGCAAATCGGATACTGCAACGGTGTTGTTGGCGACATGCGAAGACACAATGTCCGCAGTCAGCGAAAGCAACTCCTGGTGCGATTCTGTACGATCGTTCATTGGACTGACCCTCAATTTTATCGTTCTCAACCTTGGGAACGAGGGTCATATGTCAATCATGACATAAAAATGCAAGAAGAGTCCGGTAGCATTAACTCAATATTAGCTCTATTGCTACTGCATTTCAAATGCCGAACTTGCACCGCATGGTAATGGCATCAAAACGTTCGGTTCCAGCACCGGAATAATAGTCTTTGCGGCGGCCGATTTCTGTAAAGCCGCACTTGCGGTAAAGCGCCAGCGCCGCATCATTGCCGTCACGCACTTCGAGGAACATCTCTGCGGCACCGCGCTCGCGCGCCTGCTCTGCCGCCGCGTCAAGCAGCGCGCGACCGCAACCGGCGCCGCGACAGTCATTGGCCACCGCGACAAGTAAAAGTTCGGCCGAATCGAGAATCAGCCGGGTCAGCGTGAAGCCGGTGACTATGCTGTCGGCGCCGTGCGCGACCATTGCCCAGGTGCCGGGGATCGATAGCGAGCCGGTGAGCTGGCTGACCGACCAGGCCTCGCCGAAGCGCGGGTCGAAGGCGTCGCGCATCACCGTCATGATCGCCGACACATCGGCGCCGGTGGCAAGGCGCACGTCGAGGCTCATGATGGCAGCAGCGCCGGCGCCACGGCATCGGGCGCGCGGACATAGAGCGGCGCCGGAGTCAGCGCGCGCGCGGCGGGTGTCAGCAGCCGTGCATCAGCGGCACGCGGCCAGTTTTCCGACAGAATGCGGGCATCGCCGAGCATGGGCGCGCCCGGCCCGGCGACAGCACGACCGGCGCAGGCGCGCGTCGCGTCGGCAGGGCTCAGTGCCGCGATGTCGCCATCGGCGCCGCCGCGCTCGAAATGCTGGACATAAAGCTGGCCGCGACCGGCATCGAGCACGACGGCGAGGCGGTCGCAATCGGGCGCATCGGCAAACGCGGCCGCGGCGACGAGGTCGGTGGCGCGTATGCCATGGACCGGCACGCCCCAGGCCAGCCCGAGTGCGCGCGCCGCCGCGATGCCGATGCGCAGGCCAGTGAAACTGCCCGGGCCGATATCGACGACGATGGCGTCCGGCGCGGTAACGCCGGCACGCGTCATGACATCGGCGACCACCGGGATCACCGATTCGGCATGGCCGCGGCCAATCAGCACATGGTGTTCGGCGACAATCCGGTCGCCGTCACACAGCGCCACCGACAGGCCCGCCAATGCCGTATCCATGCAAAGCAGCATCAGCGCGGCCGCTCCGGGTCAGACGATCTGTGCCGCGTCTTCGAAGCTCAGGCGCGGCGAGCGGCCGAACAGCTTTTCGGTGGTGCCCTTGCCGAGCGTGCAGATGAAGTTGGTTTCGATCGTCGTACCGGCGAAGAACGCCGCATCGACCAGCGGCTTGGCGAACCCCGACATCGGGCCGGTGTCGAAGCCCAAGGCGCGTGCCGCGAGGATCAGATAGGCGCCCTGCAGCGCGCTGTTGCGGAACGCGGTTTCGCGGCGCAGCTCGTCATTGTGCGCGAACCAGCTGCGTGCGTCGGCGTGCGGGAACAGTTCGGGCAGGCGTTCGTGGAAGTTCATTTCCATGCCGATGATGACGGTGACCGGCGCGGTCAGCACCTTGTCCTTGTTGTTCGGGCCGACAAAGCCCGCCAGCTTTTCGCGGCCCTCGACCGACTTGACGAAGACGAAGCGTGCGGGCGAGGCATTCGCCGACGTCGGCCCCATCTTCACCAGGTCGTACAGCGCCCGCAGGTCGGCATCGGTGACTTCCGGCAGGAGCGGGCTGCGCTTGATCGTCATCGGCGCCGTCAGCGTCTTGCCGTCGGCAGTGAGACGCACCGTGTAGCGACCCGGCGGCAGCGCCGGCCCAGCGGTCCCCGCGCCCCACAGGATCATGCCCGGGAAGCTTTCGATGCCGGTTGCGCGCATGTCGTACGTGAAGCGCGACAAGCCGGCCGTGAGCGGGAACGACGACGACGTACCACGACGGCGTCCGGCCCCTGC
>CALDHQ010000336.1 GCA_937894055.1 uncultured Polymorphobacter sp. | reverse complement strand
GTCGCGCCGGTTTCGTTGGCGCCGAGCACGATGGCCACGTCGACCTGCCCGAACTCGCGCTGGACCTCGACACGCCGGCCGACGTGGCGTGCGGACGCGGCATCGGCGCGCGGATCGCGGAGAAGCTGGCGCGCGCCGGTGCGATCGTCGCGGTCAACTATGCCGGCAACGCCACCGCGGCCGATGATCTGCGGTTTGAGCAGCGAACCGGTGAAGGCGTCGAAGAAGCCGTCGCCGCACTCGACGCGCAGGCCTGAATAGGGGATGCCGCCCAGCTCGTCCTCGACCATGCGCTTCATGGCAATGACCTTCTGCAGCACCTTGGTGGTATCGGTGGTCAGCGCCATCGCCAGGGTCTGCTGCGACACGCCGAACTCGGTGAACAGGTCCATCAGCGCCGCGCTGTGATAGCGCCGCGGCAGCGCCGGCATGGTCAGCGTCACCGGTCCGCCCGACAGGTCGAGCCAGGCGCTCGAATACAGCGTGTCGTTGTTCGGCGTGGTGACTTCGCGCGACGATGCATCGGCCAGCGTCGTGCGCGGCAGGAAGTGGTTGACGCCGGGCACGCCGAGCTTGGCGGTGGTCGCCATATAGTTGGCGCGCGTGCGCATCATTTCATAAACCGGGAAGCCGAACTGGAAGGCGCCGCGCACATGCGCCAGCTCGGCGCTTTCCTCGAGCGGTACGATCGCCGGCTCGGGCTTGGCGGCAGCAGCCTTGGGGGCGGCCTTGGCAGCCGTCGATTTGGCGGGCGCCTTGGCGGCGGGCTTGGTTGTCGCCGCCGCACCGGGCAGCGCAATCAGCAGCGCCAGGGCTGCGGCAGTAAGGATATTGCGCATTGGCTCCCCTTCATTATTACAGTGCGCTTTAAATTGCAGGCGGCTGCAACAAGCACTGGCACTCGCGTTCCATCTTGTGCAAGGACGTTGGTGTCAAGCAAACGGACCAATGAAAAAGGAGAATTCTTGTGGGTGAAGCTTATATTGTTGCGGCGGGTCGTACCGCCGGTGGCCGTCGTGGCGGTCGTGTCAGTGGCGTGCATCCGGCCGACCTCGCCGGCAAGGTGCTCGACGAGCTCGTCGTGCGTGCCGGTGCCGACCCCGCGCGCATCGAAGACGTCATCATGGGCTGCGTCAGCCAGTTCGGCCAGCAGTCGGGCAACATCGGCCGCAACGCCGTCATGGCCTCGTCGCTACCCGAGTCGGTTCCGGCAACTTCGGTCGACCGCCAGTGCGGCAGCTCGCAGCAGGCGCTGAGCTTTGCCGCCGCCACCGTGATGAGCGGCCAGATGGACATGGTCATCGCCGCCGGTGTCGAAAGCATGAGCCGCGTGCCGATGGGCGCCGCCGCCAAGCTGGCGCACGAAGCCAACCTCGGTTCGCCGAACAGCCCGAAGATCAAGGCGCGCTACAACGGCCACCAGTTCAGCCAGTTCGTCGGCGCCGAAATGATCGCCAAGAAGTATAACCTGTCGAAGGACGAGCTCGACGCGTTCGGCTTTGAAAGCCACCGCCGCGCCATCGCCGCGACCAACGGCGGCGCCTTCAAGGACGAAATCATCGCCGTCGAAGTCGTCCTGCCCGATGGCAGCACCGAACTCCACACCATCGATGAAGGCATCCGCTTTGATGCCAGCCTCGATGGCATCCGCGCTGTCAAGCTGCTCGTCGAAGAAGGCCGGCTGACGGCTGCCACCTCGTCGCAGATCTGCGATGGTGCCTCGGGCGTGCTCGTCGTCAACGAACGCGGCCTCAAGGAACTCGGCGTCAAGCCGCTGGCGCGCATCCACGCGATGACTGTCATCGGTGAAGACCCCGTCATCATGCTCGAAGCGCCGATCAACGCGACGCGTCGCGTGCTCGACCGTGCCGGCATGAAGCTCGATGACATCGACCTGTTCGAAGTCAACGAAGCCTTCGCCAGCGTGCCCGCCGCCTGGCTGCAGAGCCTCGGTGCCGACCCCGCCAAGCTCAACGTCAACGGCGGCGCCATCGCGCTCGGCCACCCGCTCGGCGCCAGCGGCACCAAGCTGATGAGCACGCTGATCTATGCGCTCAAGGCGCGTGGCAAGAAGTGGGGCCTGCAGACGATGTGCGAAGGCGGCGGTCTCGCCAACGCCACGATCATCGAAATCCTCTGACCTGTTTCCCCTCTCCCCTTGCGGGAGAGGGCGACTCGCGGACACGCGAGCGGGGTGAGGGGGCACTGCGTCCACTCACCCCGCCGCAGTTACCCCTCACCCGCTCGGCTGTGCCGAGTCGACCTCTCCCGCAAGGGGAGAGGTGGCAGAAGGATACCCCCATGGCATTCGAACAAATCATCTACTCGGTCGCCGACGGCGTCGCGACGATCACGCTCAACCGCCCCGAAAAGCTCAATGCCTTCACCGGCAAGATGATGAGCGAAATGATCGAGGCGTTCGACATGACCGACGCCGATGACAACGTCAAAGCTGTCATCGTCACCGGTTCGGGCCGCGCCTTCTGCGCCGGTGCCGACCTGTCTGAAGGTGCCAAGACCTTTGATTATGACGCACTCGGTGTCGGCCGCGGCGGCGGCGGCTCACCGACGCGCGCCGATGGTTCCACCGACTACAGTCACCACGCCGTGCGCGACGGCGGCGGTCGCCTGACCTTGCGCATCTTCGAAAGCCTGAAGCCCGTCATCGGCGCGATCAACGGCGCGGCGGTCGGCATCGGCGTGACGATGCAGCTCGCCATGGACATCCGCATCGCCAGTGACGCCGCGCGCTTCGGCTTCGTGTTCGCGCGCCGCGGCATCGTCCCCGAAGCCGCATCGAGCTGGTTCCTGCCGCGCATCGTCGGCATCTCGCAGGCGCTCGAATGGTGCTATTCGGGCCGCGTCTTCGGTGCCGAAGAAGCGCTCGCCGGCCGCCTCGTCAGCCGTGTCGTCGCGCCCGACCAGCTGCTCGCCGAAGCCAATGCGCTGGCGCGCGAAATCGCCGACAATTGCGCCCCGGTCTCGGTGTCGCTGACGCGGCAGATGATGTGGCGCATGCTCGGTGCCGATCACCCGATGGAAGCGCACAAGATCGACAGCCGCGCCATCTGGGCCCGCGGTCGCCAGGCCGATGCCAAGGAAGGCGTCGTCAGCTTCCTCGAAAAGCGCCCGGCGAAATACCCCGACACCGTGTCGAAGAACATGCCCGACTTCTTCCCGTGGTGGGACGAGCGTCACTACAAATGAGCGACAAAGCGTCCACGCCGAACGAAGACCCCATCGATCCGCTGAGTGCCGATGACCCGGCACGCGCGGCGCGCATGGCGGCGTGGGCGGAAATTCCGGCGCCGTTGGCGGTGTTCAACGGCGCCGTCCCGCCCGCCCCGGCGTGGTTCGGCGCCGCGCTGGCGCACGCCCCCGAACGCAGCTTCACCGATGTCGGCGGCACGCAAATCGAAACGCTGACCTGGGGGACACGCGGCAAGCCGGGGCTGCTGCTGATGCACGGCAACGGCGCCAATGCCGACTGGTGGAGCTTCATCGCGCCGTTCTTTGCCGCCGACTACCGCGTCGTGGCGTTTTCGTGGAGCGGCATGGGGCGGTCGGACCACCGCGACACTTACGGCTTCGAACTGTTCGTCGACGAACTGATCGCTGTCGCCGAAACCGCCGGGGCGTTCGATGCCGGCAAGCCGCTGATGGTCGGCCACAGCTTCGGCGGATTCCTGATGATGGCGACGGTGCAGCGCGCCGGTGCCCGCTTCAAGGGCGCGGTGATTGCCGACACACCGTTTTCGGAACCCGACGACCCGCACCGCCACCGGCCGCCGCAGCGCAGCGGCTCGGCGCACCGGCCCAACCCGACGCTCGCCGCCGCACTGGCGCGGTTCCGGCTGGCACCGCCGCAGGGCTGCGAAAATCCCTATATCGCCGACTATATCGCCCGCCATTCGCTGCGCGAAACGCCGGAGGGCTGGGTCTGGCGTTTCGACCCGATGATCTTCGGCCGGCTCAACGTCGATGACACCTTCGACCTGCTG